>NZ_JBJJMO010000066.1:0-23915 GCF_046231935.1 Pseudomonas sp. KCJK9111
GTTGCCTGTCAAGCGTTTATTTTGAAGTTTATTTCGAGAAACCCGTTCAACTTCAAACACTTGACTCGCTTCGATCTCTCGTAGCGGGAGGCGAATTCTACAGCGTTTCAACACGCTGTCAACCTTCTTCTCAACCGCTGCCGACCTGTTCGATCGTAGCCCTTACAGCACCACCCGAACTAGCTAACTCATTGAATCTCAAGGAGTTTCGCGTTCCGATGTCGCTGGAAGTGGGGCGCATTATAAGGGGATTCGAAACCGCGTCAACCATTAATTTCAGAAATCGTAAGATAAGTGCCTGTCACCTTCCAAGGCCACCTCAAGCCGCCCTCCCCTTGCTGCGGTTCACGCGCGCAAGCGAACGGGCAACAGCCGGTATCCTCAGCACCATCAACAACACCCCAATAAAGGCATAGACAGCCCACTCCCGCAGGTCAGATCGCACGATCCACAGGAAATGCAGCAGCCCCAGGCCCAGTACTGCGTAGACCAGCCTGTGCAGCTTCTTCCACCGCGCGCCCAGGCGGCGCTGGCTGTAGCGATTGGACGTGACCGCCAACACCAGCAAACCCAGCAAACCAAGGGCACCCACGATGATGTACGGTCGTTTGCGCAGTTCTACCGTCAACTGCCCCCAGTCCAACCCCAGAATGAAGAACAGGTACGCCAGCACATGCAACACGATGTAGGCAAACACCCACAGCCCGAGCTGACGTCGCACCACGATCCAGCCCGGCCAACCGGTAACCCGCTGCAATGGCGTCATGCACAGGCTGATTAACAGAAACACCAAGGCGCCCAACCCCAACCGGTCCACCAACACCTTGCCCGGATCAGGGCCCAACAGGCTGGCCGATGCCTCATACAGCCACCAGGCCGGAAATAAGCAGCCTGCCATGAATATACCTAGACGAAACCAGGGATATCTCATCAGTAGTTCTTCCGCAGATCCAGCCCGTCATACAGCGACGCCACCTCATCGGCATAGCCGTTGAACATCTGTGTCTCTCGCACATTGGGACTGAACAGCCCGCTAGGCAACCTGCGTTCACGAGCCTGGCTCCAGCGCGGGTGGTCGACGGTCGGGTTCACGTTGGCATAGAAGCCATACTCATCCGGAGCCAACCCCTGCCAAGTGGTTTTCGGTTGCTCTGCCACCAGGCTGATGCGCACGATCGACTTGATGCTTTTGAAGCCATACTTCCAGGGCACGACCAACCTGAGCGGGGCCCCGTTCTGGTTCGGCAGCTCCCGGCCATACATACCGACTGCCAGGATGGCCAGCGGATGCATCGCCTCGTCCAGGCGCAGCCCCTCTTCATAAGGCCAATCGATCAATGCAAAGCCAGAACGCTGGCCAGGCATGCTCTTGGGATCCTCGAGGGTTTCGAAACGGACGTAACGGGCCTTGGAGGTGGGTTCGACCTGCTTGAGCACGTGCGCCAAGGGGAAGCCCAGCCACGGAATGACCATCGACCACGCTTCCACGCAGCGAAGTCGATAGACACGCTCTTCGAGTTGGTAGGGTTTGACGAAGTCCTCCAGTGCATAGCGACCAGGTTTACCTACTTCCCCATCGATGACAACGCTCCAGGGTTCGGTCTTGAGGCTGCCTGCGTTGGCAGCCGGGTCGCCCTTGTCGGGCCCGAACTCATAGAAGTTGTTGTAGTGGGTGGCATCCTTGAAGGGGGTCACGGCTTCGTTCTGGGCCGTCACCGCCTGCCATCGGGTACCGGGCAGCTTTTCGGCAAACCAGGCAGGCGCCTTGCCAGCCTGTACGTCAGGGTAGCGAGACGGCTCGCCGGCCAGAACGTTGCCCGGCAGCGTGCCCAGTGCCAGACCCGCGAGCGAGCCACCCATCAGGGTGCGGCGTGAGAGATAGAGGCCTTCAGGGGTGATCTCCGACGCCTTGCATTCGCATGACCTGGGAAGCTTGATAAGCATGAGCGGCTCCATAGCACTGGGTAACGGATGTACCAGTAAGACTATGGAGCCGGAGGGTTATTCCACAATTAAGGGATTGTCACCCTTTGCGACGACGCGAGCGCAGCAGGAACTGGATAGGGCCGGAAGCCGCATAGGCCAGGAAGGCCAGCAGCAGAATGCGCGGAGGATCGCTGAAGACCACTGCGAACACCAGCACCACGGCAAGGATCGCCACGAAAGGCACGCGCCCCTTGAGGTCAAGTTCCTTGAAGCTGTTGTACTTGATGTTGCTGACCATCAGCATGCCCGCAGCCGCCACCAACAGCGCCACCAGGAACGAGAGCTTCGAGCCCTGGATGCCATAGTCGCTGAACGCCCATACCGTACCGGCCACCACGCCGGCTGCAGCGGGGCTGGCCAGGCCGATGAAGTAGCGTTTGTCGGCGGTGCCCACCTGTGTATTGAAACGCGCCAGGCGAAGCGCAGCACCGGCCACATAAATGAAGGCCACCATCCAGCCGACCTTGCCCATGTCACCCAGCGCCCAGCCAAAGGCCAGGAGCGCGGGGGCCACGCCGAAGGCGACCATGTCCGACAGCGAATCGTACTCGGCGCCGAAGGCGCTCTGGGTATTGGTCATGCGCGCTACCCGGCCATCGAGGCCATCGAGCACCATGGCCACGAAGATGGCGATGGCAGCAAAGGCAAAATACTTGCTCGCTTCGCGCGGGTCGCCAGCGCTCAGGGCGCTCTGTGCGTTCATCGAACTGATGATGGAATAGAAACCAGCGAACAGGTTCGCGGTGGTGAACAGGTTGGGCAGCAGATAAATGCCGCGATGACGCACCTTGCGCCCTTCGTCGTCATGCCCCTCTTCAATGTGCTCATCGACAGGTAGCAGGCTTTCGGCGTCGGAGGGCTTGTTCGGCTCTTCGGGACGTTCGCTCATGGAGGGTACCTTGCAACAGGATGGAAAAAGTTCGACACGGGCCCGCTAAACAGGTTCTGACGGCGGGCCACTGGTCTGCTTTATACCAGAAGCTGGCTGCCAGAACGAAAAAACGCGGCCTAAGCCGCGTTTTTCATCGTTCGATAAACCTTAGTTCTTGGTCTTGTCGACGATCTTGTTGGCCGAGATCCACGGCATCATCGAACGCAGCTTCTCGCCGATGACTTCGATGCCGTGCGCGGCGTTGTTACGGCGCTTGGCGGTCATCGATGGGTAGTTGGTAGCGCCTTCGGAGATGAACATCTTCGCGTACTCGCCGTCCTGGATGCGCTTGAGTGCATTGCGCATGGCTTTACGGGATTCTTCGTTGATGACTTCTGGACCGGTCACGTACTCGCCGTATTCGGCGTTGTTGGAGATCGAGTAATTCATGTTGGCGATACCGCCTTCGTACATGAGGTCAACGATCAGCTTCAGCTCGTGCAAGCACTCGAAGTAGGCCATTTCCGGGGCATAGCCGGCTTCGACCAGGGTCTCGAAACCAGCCTTGACCAGTTCGACGGTACCGCCACACAACACGGCCTGCTCGCCGAACAGGTCGGTTTCGGTCTCGTCCTTGAAGGTGGTTTCGATGATGCCGGTACGGCCACCGCCTACACCCGAGGCGTAGGACAAAGCGACGTTCTTGGCGTTGCCCGAAGCATCCTGGTAGATGGCGATCAGGTCAGGGATACCGCCACCTTTGACGAACTCGGAGCGCACGGTGTGACCTGGGGCTTTCGGCGCGATCATGATCACGTCGAGGTCGGCACGTGGAACCACCTGATTGTAGTGGATCGCGAAGCCATGGGAGAACGCCAGGGTAGCGCCCTTCTTGATGTTCGGTTCGATTTCCTGCTTGTACAGCTGGCCCTGGAATTCGTCCGGGGTCAGGATCATGACCAGGTCGGCAGCGGCGACTGCCGAAGCTACGTCGGTCACTTTCAGGCCGTGGGCTTCTGCCTTGGCAACGGTGGCCGAACCTTTGCGCAGACCGATAGTGACGTCCACACCGGAGTCTTTCAGGTTGCACGCCTGAGCGTGGCCCTGGGAGCCGTAGCCGATGATGGCGACTTTCTTACCCTGGATGATGGAAAGGTCGCAGTCTTTATCGTAGAAAACTTTCATGAAATACCCCTGGTTATATCCCGGCCCCAATGGAGCCATCGCTAATTTATTGTTGAATTCAGATGCTGAGCACTTTGTCGCCACGGGCAATGCCGGTAACGCCGCTGCGCACGGTTTCGAGAATCGATGCAGTGCCGATGGCCTGGATGAAGCTGTCCAGCTTGTCGCTGGTGCCGCTCAGCTGCACGGTGTACACGCTGGCAGTCACATCGACGATCTGGCCACGGAAGATATCCGTGGTGCGCTTTATCTCGGCACGCTGGGCACCGGTGGCCTTGACCTTGACCAGCATCAGCTCGCGTTCGATATGAGCGCTTTCCGACAGGTCGACAAGCTTGACCACTTCGACCAGCTTGTTCAGGTTCTTGGTGATCTGTTCGATCACTTCGTCATGGCCAACGGTGGTCAACGTCAGACGCGACAGGGTCGGGTCTTCGGTCGGCGCCACGGTCAGGCTTTCAATGTTGTAGTTGCGCTGGGAGAACAGGCCGACCACACGGGACAAGGCACCCGGTTCGTTTTCCAGCAGCAGGGAAATGATGTGCCGCATATCAGGTACGCTCCGTCTTGCTCAGCCACATGTCACGCATCGAACCGTCCTTGATCTGCATCGGATAGACATGCTCGCTGCGGTCAACCGCGATGTCGATGAACACCAGGCGATCCTTCATCGCGAAGGCCTCTTCAAGCTTGGGCTTGAGGTCCTTCAGGCTGGTGATGCGGATGCCCACATGGCCATAGGCCTCGGCCAGCTTGATGAAGTCAGGCAGCGACTCGACATAAGAGTGCGAGTGACGGCCGTTGTAAGCCATGTCCTGCCACTGGCGAACCATGCCCAGCACACCATTGTTCATGTTGACGATCTTGACCGGCAGGCCGTACTGCATGCAGGTCGACAGCTCCTGGATGTTCATCTGGATGCTGCCTTCACCGGTAACACAGGCAACGTCCTGATCCGGGAAATTGAGCTTGATGCCCATCGCTGCCGGGAAGCCGAAGCCCATCGTGCCCAGGCCACCGGAGTTGATCCAGCGGTTGGGTTTGTTGAAGCGGTAGTACTGGGCAGCGAACATCTGGTGCTGGCCCACGTCCGAGGTCACGAATGCATCGCCGTTGGTGACTTCGCACAGCGTCTCGATGACTTTCTGCGGCTTGATGACATTGCCGTCGCCCTTGTCATAAGGGAACAGTTCGCCATTGCCACGCCATTCATCGATCTGCTTCCACCAGGCATCCAGCGCCGCCTTCTCAGGCTGCTCGCCGATTTCCTTGAGAATGCCGATCATCTCGGACAACACGCTGTCCACTGGGCCAACGATCGGTACGTCGGCCTTGATCATCTTGGAGATCGAAGCCGGGTCGATGTCGATATGGATGATCTTGGCGTTCGGGCAGAACTTGGCCGGGCCGTTGACCACACGGTCGTCGAAACGCGCACCGACGGCGAAAATGACATCGGCGTTGTGCATGGCCATGTTGGCAGTGAAGCTGCCATGCATACCCAGCATGCCAAGGAACTGGCGATCGGTACCCGGGAAGCAGCCCAACCCCATCAGGGTATTGGTGACCGGCAGGTTCAGCGACTTGGCGATCTCGGTCAGGGACTCGGACCCACCACCCAGAATCACGCCGCCGCCGGCGTAGACGATCGGGCGCTTGGCGGCCAGCAACATTTCTGCTGCCTTGCGAATCTGCCCGGAATGCCCGCGTACGGCCGGGCTGTAAGAGCGCAGCTTGACCTTCTTGGGGTACACGTACTCGAATTTTTCGGCCGGGTTGGTCATGTCCTTGGGGATATCGACCACTACCGGACCTGGGCGGCCGGATTGCGCCAGGTAGAACGCTTTTTTCAGGATTTCCGGAATCTCGGTCGGGTTCTTGATCATGAAGCTGTGCTTCACGATAGGCCGGGAGATACCGATCATGTCGGTTTCCTGGAAGGCATCGGTACCTACCATGGTGCTAGGCACCTGGCCGGACAGGATGACCATCGGAATGGAGTCCATGTAGGCAGTGGCAATGCCCGTGATGGCATTGGTCGCACCCGGGCCGGACGTCACCAGCACCACGCCGGCCTTGCCGGTAGCGCGGGCGTAGCCGTCAGCCATGTGGGTCGCCGCCTGTTCGTGGCGAACCAGGATGTGCTCGACTTCCGGTTCCTTGAACAGCGCGTCGTAGACGTGCAGGAGAGCACCACCAGGGTACCCGTAGATGTGCTTAACGCCTTCGTCACGCAAGAAGCGGACGACCATCTCAGCGCCAGATAAAAGCTCCACGTTGTTCACCTCTAAAACGCCAGAATACCGCCCCAACAGGCGGGTCTTAATAGGTTTACTGCCAAGCAGAGCATGAGCGAACGTCAGCACTGACTGAGCAAGTATTGGGAGCTCCCCAGAGTGTTGCGGGGGTTTCCCACCCAGCGCGAGGTAACGCGTTGCGGGGTGTAACAGGTCGGCGCGGGTGTGCGCCTCATGATCTGCTTAGCGGGTCTGCTTCTGGCAGTCCCACTACAGCGGAAGTTGG
Source organism: Pseudomonas sp. KCJK9111 (assembly GCF_046231935.1). Classification (NCBI taxonomy): domain Bacteria; kingdom Pseudomonadati; phylum Pseudomonadota; class Gammaproteobacteria; order Pseudomonadales; family Pseudomonadaceae; genus Pseudomonas; species Pseudomonas sp. KCJK9111. The sequence goes on from NZ_JBJJMO010000066.1 coordinate 6,566, forward strand.
ATTCTTGTGATTTGGCGGCGACAAGTCAAGAAAAATTATTGCCAATTTTCAGCCAAGATGAATTCCTGGCACCACTAAAAATCACTAAAGCAGCAGAAAAATTAAGATTTCCATAAAAAAGGGCCACAATCTGCGGCCCTTGAAGGAAAATTGGAATAAATCAGGCGGTCGAGGCGATCAATTGGTCGAATGCTGCCAACAGCCGGCGCAGCTCCCGGCTCTGCTCCGGTCGATTCACGAACACGGTTTCAGCCATGGTGAGGATCCCCGACGCGTTGGGCAATGGGTGACCCAACTCGATAATGATCTTCATGCGCGGCAGAAAAATCCACTGCAGCCACTGCTCGAAACGCAGGGTGTCGACCGCGAAGGGCACCGTGCTCTGCAGTGCATTGTCCTCAGGCGCCTCGTCGTCCCACCAACCTTGCACCTGCAACTCACGCTCGATCAGCATCAGGTGGTCGGCAACGGCCAGTACCCGCGGCTGCACCGTCACGAGCTCACCCGTGCTTTTTGCCGTGCCTGCGCTGCCCCGGCACTGTCGCCTTGCTTTTCACGCGCCTGGGCGATCGTGTTCCACAACTCGGCCTGAAGACTCGGACGCCCATTGGCATAGGTCAGCGCACGACGCGCCAACTGCTCGGCCTGCGGGGCGTCACCCTGGGACAGCCTGACCTGCGCCAACCGGTAGAGTACCTGCGGCTCCCGCGGCGCGATCCGCTGGGCCCGCTCTAGGCTCGAGGCAGCGCCGTTGAAATCGCCGCTGCCCTGCTGCGTCTGGGCGGTGGTCAGCAGTGCCAGCACCGGCCCATCGAGCTGTTCGTCAGCAGACAACCCGCCGCCAGCGCCGCTTCGCGGAATACCGGTTGGCGCGCTGCTGGCCTTGGGGGCCGACGCGCTGTTCATCGACGCAATATCGAAAGGCTCGTCGGCAATGGGGTTAGGGTCAGTGGTGATCGGCTGGGCGTTGACCGGCTCGGTAGTAATCGGCGTCGTGCTGGTAGGCGCCGCGCCATTGCCCGCAGGGAACGTCTGGATGCCGGACGCCCCGGCCCCCTGGGGAATCATCACCGTGACGCCGGAGTCTTCCGGCAGGGTCTGCGCCTGGGGCGTGCCGGCATTGATGCCAGGGGCCTGGCGCTTGGCCGTGACGCGCTCGCTGTTGGACACGCGGGTACTGGAGTCGACCACCGGTATATTGCCGCGAGGCACGCTGGAGCACCCCTGGAGCACCACCAGCGCCGTCACGGCAGGAAACAGCCACTTGTTCACGTCACACCTCTTCAATGCAGCCTGTGCTTAATTCATCCAGCCCTTGACCCAGTCCATGACCGATTCAGCTGGATTCTGCTCGCCGCCACAGGTCGCGCCGGCAGGCGGTTCACTCCCGCGAATATACGGCATCTGCACGGCGCCCGGACAGCTGCTGTCAGACCCCTGGCCGCTGTAGGGATCAATCCAGGCCTGCACCACGTTATCGGGCTGGGGCATGTCGAGCGGCAGTGGGTCGGCTTTTTTCATGAAGCTGGTCCACACCTGCAGCGCGCCGGTAGCGCCGGTGAAGGGCGTTTTACCGTTGTCGTCGCGCCCCATCCAGACCACCGCCAGCAGGTCCTGGCTGAAGCCTGAGAACCAGCTGTCACGCGAATCGTTGCTGGTACCGGTCTTGCCCGCCAGGGTGAGGGTACGCGGCAAGGTGTTGTACACCGAGCGCCCGGTGCCTTCCCGCATGACCCGCTGCATGGCGTTCTGCACCAGGTAGATGGCCGCAGGGTCGAATGTCTGCTGGATCTGGAACGGATAGCGCTTGAGCGGCTCGCCTTCGGCCGTCAGTACGCTGCGAATACCGCGCATCGGCGTGTTGAAGCCACCGTTGGCCAGGGTCTGGTACATGGTCGCGACCTGCATCGGCGACATTCCGCCTGCACCCAGCAACATCGATGGGAACGCCGGCCAGTCCACGTCCACGCCCAGTCGCCCAATGGTCTTGATCACGTTCGGCACACCCACTTCCAGGCCAAGCTTGGCGGTGGAGAGGTTGTACGAATGCGCCAGCCCCTGGTACAGGTAGATGGTGCCGTGCGAACGCCTGTCGTAGTTCTGCGGGCGCCACACCTGTCCGTTGGCAGCCTTGACCGAGAACGGTTCGTCCTGCACCCAGCTGGTCAGGGTGTACTTGCTCGGCTGCTCGAGGGCCGTCAGGTACACCGCCGGTTTGACCAGAGAACCAATCGGGCGCACGGCATCGATGGCGCGGTTGAAGCCGGCAAAGCCCGACTGGCGGCTGCCGATCAGGGCCTGCACCTCGCCGGTTTCAGGGTTGGTCACGACCATCGCCGATTCCACCTCGTCGGCGCCCTTGCGCCCGGCCAGGCGCTTGAAGGTCTCGTTCATCGAGGTTTCGGCTTTCATCTGCAGGATCGGGTCGAAGCTGGTGAAAATTCGCAGCCCCTCTTCGGTCAAGTCTTCGTCGCGGTAGTCCTGGCGCAGCTGGCGCTTGACCAGGTCCAGGAAGGCCGGGAACGAACTGTCGGCCAAGCTGCCGCGCTTGGTGACGCCCAGGGGCATCTTCTTCGCCGCATCCACTTCGGCCTGGCTGGCCACGCCCTGTTCGGCGACCAGGTCCAGTACCAGGTTACGCCTGGCCAACGCACGTTCCGGGTAACGGCGCGGGTTGTAGTAGGACGGGCCCTTGACCATGCCGACCAACAATGCGATCTGGTGCAGCTTGAGCTCGGACAACGGCTGGCTGAAGAAGAACTGGCTGGCCAGGCCGAAACCATGCACGGCACGCTGGCCGTCCTGGCCGACGAACACTTCGTTGAGGTAGGCCTCCAGGATCTCGCGCTTGTCGTAATGCAGTTCCAGCAAGACCGCCATCATCGCCTCGGTCAGCTTGCGGCTCAGGCTGCGCTCACTGGTGAGGTAGAAGTTCTTGACCAGCTGCTGGGTCAGGGTACTGCCGCCCTGGCGCATCGATCCGGACGAGGTATTGACCCACATGGCCCGGGCGATGGATTTGGGGGACACGCCCATGTGACTGTAGAAATCACGGTCTTCGGTGGCCACAAGGGTTTCGAGCAGGTACTTGGGCACCTGGTCGATCTTGATCAGGATGCGATCCTCGAGGTTCTTGGGGTAGATGCCGCCGATCATCAGCGGCTCGAGCCGGACCACATCCAAGGCCTTGCCATTGGCGCCCGCAAGCCCTGCCACGTAATCACCGGAAAACCGTACACGCACGAACTGGGCAGGTTCCATGCCCTCATAGAACTGGAAGCCACGGGTATTGAGGTCCACCGTGTTGCCGTTCACCGCTGCCGCGCCTGGCCCGTTGGCGGCACTTTCACGGCGATAACCCAGCGCGTCGAGTTCGGTGAGGAAATCATCCTTGCTCAGTTTCTGGCCGGTGAACAGCTCCAGCGGCCTGGCATACACCTTGGCAGGGATGGTCCAGCGCTTGCCAGAAAACTTTTCCTGCACGACGGCATCGAGGTAGACCGCGAAGCCGGCGATGATCACCAAGCCGACCAGGCTGAGCTTCAAAGCCCAGCCCAGCCAGGCACGGGAGCGGCCGGTCGGGCGTTTTTTAGGGGGACGGGAATTTCGAGATCGAGTCATGACGGCGGATTATACGCACTTTACTGAGGCTGGGCAGGCGGCCCGGCGGTAGGCAGGGACGGCACCATTGACCATAATGGCCGATTCGAATTCCCTGCCCCCGGAAGGATTTCCCGTGAGCCAAGCCCTCATCACTGCGTTGCAGAACCCTGCCCTGTACCCCCACCCCGTGGATGGGTTCCACCTCATCGAGACGCATATCTCCTGGGTATTGCTCACGGGTGAGTATGCCTACAAGATCAAGAAGCCGATGAACTTCGGCTTCCTCGACTTCACCCACCTGGATCAGCGCCAGCACTTCTGTAACGAAGAACTGCGCCTGAATCAGCGCCTGACCGATGGTCTGTACCTGGAGGTGCTGCCGATCACCGGCAGCGCCGACGCCCCGCAGATCGGTGGAGAGGGCCAGGCAATCGAATTCGCCTTGAAAATGCGCCAGTTCCCGCAGGGACAGATGCTCTCCACGCTCCAGGCCAACGGTGAGCTAACCGCTGCCCATGTCGACCAGATGGCCCGCCAGATCGCCGAATTCCACCTGCAAGCGCCTCGCGTGCCCGTGGAGCACCCGCTGGGTACGCCCGAGAGCGTGATGGCACCGGTGGAACAGAACTTCGAACAGATCCGTCCGTTTCTGAGCGACAAGGCCGATCTGCAACAGCTCGACGCCCTGCAAGCCTGGGCCCGCAGCAGTTTCGACCGTTTGCATGGGCTGCTCGAACGCCGCAAGGCCGAAGGTTTCATTCGCGAATGCCACGGTGACATTCACCTGGGCAATGCCACGCTGATTGATGGCCAGGTGGTGATCTTCGATTGCATCGAGTTCAATGAGCCCTTCCGCCTGACCGACGTCTATGCCGACACCGCCTTCCTGGCCATGGACCTGGAGGACCGCGGGCTCAAGTGCCTGGCCCGGCGTTTCATCAGTCAGTACCTGGAACTGACCGGGGACTATGAAGGGCTGGAATTGCTCAATTTCTACAAGGCCTACCGCGCACTGGTGCGTGCCAAGGTCGCGCTGTTCAGCATGCCTGCCGACGCCGATGGCGTACAGAAGGCCACGACCCTGCGCACCTACCGCAACTACGCCAATCTCGCAGAAAGCTACAGCGCCATCCCTTCACGCCTGCTGGCCATTACCCATGGGGTTTCGGCTGTCGGCAAGAGCCACGTAGCCATGCGCCTGGTCGAAGCGCTGGGCGCCGTGCGCGTGCGCTCGGATGTGGAACGCAAACGTCTGTTCGGCGAGCAGGCGCAAGACGCGACGGGCCAGTTGAGCGCAGGCATCTACGACCAAGAGGCCAGTACTGCCACTTACCAGCGCCTTCATCAGATTGCGGCTACTGTGCTGCGGGCAGGCTTACCGGTGGTGCTCGACGCCACCTACCTCAAGCATGCACAGCGCCAGGCTGCCGCCGACGTCGCCAGCCAAACTGGCGTACCGTTCCTGATCCTCGATTGCCATGCCCCGGATGCCGTGATCAGCAGCTGGTTGCAGCAACGCCAGGCGCAGAGCCAGGACCCGTCGGACGCCACTCTGGAAGTCGTCCAGGCCCAGCAGGCAAGCCGTGAGCCGTTGGCTGCCGAGGAAGTCGCGTTGAGCACGCCGGTAGACACCCAGGCGAGCAGCAGCATGGACCATGTCATCGAGCAAATCCGTCAGCGCTTGCCCGGGCTCTGATGCCTGACACGGCAAGACGCCATTTCAAGCAACGCGCCTTCGACCTGCGGCCTTGTTAAAAGGCCGCGCACTTGTCCTGCCCCGCTACACTTCCTCTAGCGGTATCCGCTCTTTCCTCAACCATCGCAAGGAGGCGTGATGAGCGAGGATCTTTACTGCCTGAAAAACCTTGGCAAGACTTCAGTCCAGTGGCTGAAGGCTGCCGGGGTGCAAAGTTCGTCGGATTTGCGGCGGCTTGGCGCAGTCCAGGCCTACCTAACGGTGAAGGCTCGCGGCTTTCGCGCTACCAAGGTCCTGCTGTTCGCCATCGAGGGCGCCCTGCTGGATGTGAACTGGAGAGCACTGCCGCATGCGCGCAAGGCGGCACTGCTCGAACAGTTGGAATCCGCGACTCAGCGCGGGGCGAAAAATAAAGTGCAATAAGCTATTGACCCACGAATGAGAATCGTTATGATTATCACAACTGGTCGCGAGACTGGTTGGATAACCTCAGAGCCCTTGGTTCGGACTCTCAGATTATCTCCTCATCAGGCTAATCACGGTTATTGACCCGGCAATTTGCCGGGTCTTTTTTTGCATGGCTGTCAGGTCGAATGTCCGACCGACTTCATGAACACATTCGGCTTCTATTTCAGCGGGCGATGACCAATGGATGCCCCCGCTCAGGATGCGCCTGCACGATGACGTCGATTCCGAAGACGGCCTTCAGCGCCTTTGGGGTGAGCACACTGGCAGGGCTGTCCAGGGCGTAACTGCGTCCCTGTTCCAGTAACAGGATCCGGTCGCAGTACCGTGCTGCAAGATTAAGGTCATGCAGAATGAGCAAAACGCCAGCGCCACGGTCCGCGAAACGACGCACCGCCTCCAGGGTCGTGTGTTGGTGCAGCGGGTCGAGCATGGAGGTCGGCTCGTCGAGCAGCAACGTCACGCCCTCTTCCCCCGGCCACAACTGCGCCATCACCCGTGCCAGGTGCACCCGCTGGCGCTCGCCGCCCGACAACGCCAAATAACTGCGCTGTGCAAGGTGTGCCGCGTCTGCCGCCTGCAAGGCCGCCTCCACAATCTGCGCGTCACGCTGGCGCCCGGTGGCGTGTGGCATGCGCCCCATGCCCACGACGTCCTGCACCTGGAAGGCAAAGCCTAGGCTGGCTACCTGCGGCAACACCGCCAACCGTTGCGCGCGCTCGGGGCCGGCCCAGTCCGACAGCGCTCGCCCTTGCAGCGTCACCCGCCCCTGCGCAGGCACGAGTTCGCCACTGAGCGCCCCCAGCAGGCTGCTCTTGCCCGCACCGTTAGGGCCCAACACACCGACGATCTGCCCAGGCGCCAGCTGCAGATCGATACCCCGCAGAACGTCCTGTTGACCACGGCGCAGGTAGAGGCCTTCGGCTTGCAGCATCACGCGCGTCCTCGGATCAGCAGGTACAGGAAAAACGGTGCGCCAATGAAGGCAGTGACGATACCGATGGGAAGCTCGGCAGGCGCCAACAGCAGCCGCGCAACCAGATCGGCCATCAGCATCAAAGCCCCCCCTGCCAACAACGAGGCAGGCAATACCACCCGATGGTCAGGGCCGGCCAGCAGTCGCACCAGGTGCGGGACCACCAGGCCAACGAAACCGATCAAGCCGGCTGCAGCCACTGCCGCCCCGACGCCCAATGCCGTGCAGAACACCAACTCCCGCTTCAAGCGCTCGACGTCGATACCCAGATGCCGGGCTTCGGACTCCCCCAGCATCAACACATTGAGCGCCCTCGCCCGGCGAGGCAGCCAGAGCGAGATGCCCGTCGCGACCAGCAGCAGAGGCCAGATCCGCGCGTAACTGGCGCCATTGAGGCTGCCCAGGTTCCAGAACGTCAGGGTGCGCAGGGTGGCGTCATCGGCCAGGTAGCTGAAAAGCCCCACGGTCGCGCCGCCCAGTGCGGTCATGGCGACCCCGGCCAGCAGCATGGTAGCCACATTGGTCTGCCCGTCGCGCCTACCCAGCCGGTAGACCAGCGCGGTTACACCCAGTCCGCCCAGAAACGCACACAGCGACAACAGATACGGTGACAAACCCTCGGGGACGTTACCCAGCCACCGAGCCCCAACGATCGCGACTGCCGCCCCAACCGCCGCTCCGGCCGCCACGCCCACCAGCCCAGGGTCTGCCAGTGGGTTGCGAAACAACCCCTGCATGGCCACCCCGGACAAGGCCAGCACTGCGCCTACAGCCAGCCCCAGCAGCGTGCGCGGTAGGCGGATCTGGCCAATGATCATCTGCGCCTGCTGCAAACCCTCCGCTGAAAGCGGCACACCCACAAGCCGCAAGCTGGCCTGCAGCGTATCGGTCAACGGCAGGCTTACGGGCCCCAACGACAACGAAAGCAGGATGGCGAGCATGCATGCCAAGCCCAGCCAGATGAACAACGTGCGCGGTCGAACCCGTGGCCTCATGGCGCGAAGCGGATGTTGGCCGAAGGATAGAACGCTGCCGCCAGCACCTGAAGGCTGGCGGGCAAGCGCGGCCCCAGCCCTCCGACCAGCAGGGTCGGGTCGAGCTGAACCAGACGCTGATCGCGCACTGCACGCGAGGCGGCCAGTGCAGGGTTTTCTTTCAACAGAGCCTGCAAGGCGGCTTGATCGGCGAGCACGCGGTCCGAAAACACGATGACATCCGGGTCCAACGCCGCGAGCGCCTCGCTGGAAAAGTCCTTGTAGCCCTGATGGGTTGCAAGGTTACGTCCCCCGGCCTGCTTCAAGACCCAGTCCCCTGCCGTGCCGGCGCCTGCCAGCAGCGGCCTGGCACCTGCATGACCTACCAGCAACACCACCCCGGGCGCGGGCTGCCCGGCTTGTGCCTGGCGTACGTTGTCGTGCAGCTGATCGAGCTGATGGCGAAAGTCTGAGGCTGCACGTGCAGCGCGTGTCTCGGCCCCAAGCAGCTCGCCCAGGCGCTTGAGGTTCTGCCCGACGGCATCGATATCAGGCTGGCTGGAGAACACCTCGACGGGCACGCCGGCCCTGGTGATTTGCGCCAGCACCGGCGCCGGGCCCATTTCATCCGTACCTATCAACCTATCCGGGCGCAGGCTCAGAATGCCTTCAGCGGACAACTGGCGCTGATAACCAATGCTGGGCAGCGCTTTCAATGAGGCTGGGTGTTGGCTGGTGGTATCGACGCCGACCAGCCGCGGCTCAGCGCCCAACGCCACCACCCACTCGCTCAAGGCGCCGCCCGCACTGACCCAGCGGCTCGGCTGGTCGGCTGCCAGGGCCTTGGCGCAGAGCAGTGGGCTGGCGGCGAGAACAAGCACGGCGGCAAGGCGACGCATCATTGGATTTCCTTCATCGGTTTGGCCCCCACACCTTGTAGCGGGCGGCAGAACTGCGCACCATGCAAAGCCAGGCGCAGCGAATGACAGCCATTTGATAATTGTTCGCATTGACGCGTCAAGTCGATCACCGCACCCAGAGTCAGGCCTGCCATGCACTTTCTTTGCCCCTCCCACGGCTTGCCCGAAGGCCAGAGCCGCCCGTTCGACGTAGACGGCGTCCTCCTGCTGGGCGTTCGCCGCCAAGGTAGCGTTTATCTCTACCGCAACCGCTGCCCGCACCGTGGCATTGCCTTGAACGGGCCACAGGAACGATTTCTGGACGAAAGCAACAGCCTTATTCACTGTAGCCACCACGGCGCGCTGTTTCTGATCGAAACGGGCGAATGTGTGTCCGGGCCTTGCGAAGGCGAGGCGTTGCAGGCCCTGGACTGCCTCGAAGACAGCCAGGGCATCTGGCTCAAGGCGTAAGGATCACCGGCAGGCGCCGGTCAATGACGATGCCCTCGGCATCCAGCCGGGTCCCATAGGCCAGCACTTCGACCCCCTCGGCCGCCGCAGCCTTCAGGGCCTGGGCATAGGCCAGGTCGATGTCATCGGCCGGTCGCACGGCCTCGATACCCGTCAGGTTCACGCAATACAGCTGAACCGCCCGTATGCCCTGGCGCGCCAGCTTGGCCAGCTCGCGCAGGTGCTTGGCACCGCGCTGGGTGACGGCGTCCGGAAACGCTGCCGTGGTGCTGTCGGCGTAACCCAAGGTCACGCTTTTGACTTCCACATAAGCCGGTGCACCGTCGAATTCCAGACGAAAATCGATACGACTGCCTTCTTCACCGTAGGCCACCTCCCGCTTGAGTACAGTGAAACCTGCCAGTTCGGTGATGATGCCCGCACGCAGCGCCTCCTCCACCAATGGGTTGGCGCGCCCGGTGTTGACGCAGGCCAGCCTCCCTTGTGGGGTTTCGCTGATTTCCCAGGTGCCTGGCAGTTTGCGTTTCGGGTCGCTGGAGCGACTGAACCACACCAGGCCACCCTCGTGCATGCAATTGAGCATGGAGCCGGTGTTGGGGCAATGAATCGTCAGTTGCTCGCCAGTGGGCAGTTCGATGTCGGCCAGAAAGCGCTTGTACCGGCGCAGCAGCCGACCTTGTTCAAGGGCAGGAGAAAAACGCATCAGCCCTGCCAGCTCTGCAGGCCACGGGCGATACGCTGGACCGCTTGTTCCAGACGCGGGAGGCTCTGGGTGTAGGCGAAACGTACATGATGGCCGGCCAGGTGGCGACCGAAGTCCAGCCCCGGGGTAAACGCCACGTGTTCGGTTTCCAGGAAATGTCGACAGAACGCGAAGGCATCCCCCCCGAAGGCGCTGATATCGGCATACAGGTAGAACGCGCCCTGGGGCTCCACGGCGATTTTGAAACCCAGGCTGCGCAGGGCTGGCAGCAGGTAGTCACGGCGTTTGGCAAATTCTGCCCGGCGCGCCTCGAAGATTCCGAGCGCCTCCGGCTGGAAGCAGGCCAGCGCGGCGTGTTGGGCCATGCTGGGTGCGCTGATGTACAGGTTTTGCGCCAGTTTCTCAAGGTCAGCCACGGCATCTTCGGGTGCCACCAACCAACCCAGGCGCCAGCCGGTCATGCCGAAATATTTGGAAAAGCTATTTAGCACGAAGGCCGAATCGTCGACTTCGAGCACGCTGGGCGCGTCCATGCCATAGGTCAGGCCGTGGTAGATCTCGTCCACAACCAGATGACCGGCGCGGGCGCGCGTGGCCTGGGCAAGGCCGGTCAGCTCATCACGCCCCAGTACAGTCCCCGTCGGGTTGGCAGGTGAAGCCACCAGAGCGCCGACCGTATCGGCGTTCCAGTGTGTGTGCACCAGCCCTGCATCGAGCTGATAGTTCACCTCAGGCCCTACCGGCACCAACTGCGCCCCACCCTCGACCAGGCGCAGGAAGTGGCGATTGCACGGGTAGCCCGGGTCGGCCAGCAGCCAATGTTTGCCGGGATCGACCAGCAGGCTGCTGGCCAGCAGCAGCGCACCGGAGCCACCTGGCGTGATCAGGATGCGCTCCGGGTCAACGTCAAGACCATAGCGCTGGCCATAGAAACCGGCGATTGCCTGGCGCAGTGCAGGCAGACCACGGGCGGCTGTGTACCGGGTGTGGCCTTCGGCAAGGGCGGCCTGCCCTGCGGCGACGATGGGCGCTGCCGTGGTGAAGTCCGGCTCGCCGATCTCGAGGTGGATCACGTCATGCCCGGCTGCCTGCAGCTCATTGGCACGCGCCAGCAGCGCCATGACATGGAAGGGTTCGATGGCGCGGCTGCGCGCACTGTAGGGTTGGGCCATGTCCTTCTCTCAATCGGGTTTAAACTTTGGATTCTACCCTTGCATGCAATCGAACGTACGGTTTGCGCCGGTGTCAGTAAGCAGGATCGGGCGGGCTAGCGCACCCCCGATCTATCTGGTAAGTTCGGCGGCTCGCAGTCGCAGGGCCGGCGGGTGCCGGAGATGGAGCAGCCTGCGCATTGGATCAGATGAGTGAGAGGCGGTCTATTCATGTCCACCGTAGAAAAGCAAAAAGCCCAGACCATGTACGGTGTCGAGCCATACGTAGAATCCAAGGGCGAAGAGTACATGGGCGAGCCCATGAAAAAGCACTTCACCAAGCTTCTCGGCGCCTGGAAGCAAGAGCTGATGACCAGTGTGGACCGCACTGTGGATCACATGAAGGACGAGGCAGCCAACTTCCCCGACCCGGCCGACCGCGCCAGCCAGGAAGAAGAATTCGCCCTTGAGCTGCGCAACCGCGATCGCGAGCGCAAGCTGATCAAGAAAATCGACAAGACCCTCGACAAGATCAAAGCCGAAGAGTACGGCTGGTGCGAGTCGTGCGGCATCGAGATCGGCCTGCGCCGCCTGGAAGCCCGCCCTACCGCCGACCTGTGCTTCGACTGCAAGGAAATTGCCGAGAAGAAAGAAAAGACCGTCGGCAAAGGCTGATCGTCTTCTTCTCCAGCCGGGGCGCATCATGCGCCCCGCTTCATTTATATGCCCTGCCCGACCATGACCCAGTCCCGTTATACCGGCCGCTTCGCCCCCACACCCAGCGGTTTCCTGCACTTCGGCTCCCTGGTAGCCGCCCTGGCTTCCTGGCTGGACGCCCGAGCCGTGGACGGGCGTTGGCTGCTGCGCATGGAGGACACCGACCCGCCACGGGAAATGCCCGGCGCGCGCGATGCCATCTTGCAAACCCTGGAACGCTACGGCCTGGAATGGGATGGCGAAGTGGCCTTTCAGAGCCAGCGCTTTGATGCCTATGCCAGCGTGGTCGACCGCCTGTTCAACATGGGCCTGGCCTACGCCTGCACCTGTTCGCGCAAGCAGCTGGAAGCGTACGGCGGTATCTACCCCGGTTTTTGTCGCAATGCCGGGCACGCCCGCGAAGGTGCGGCCATTCGTATCCGGGTGCCGGAGCTGACCTACCGTTTCACCGACCGGGTGCAAGGTGAGTACCAGCAGCACCTGGGCCAGGAAGTGGGCGACTTCGTCATCCAGCGCCGTGACGGGCTTTATGCCTATCAGTTGGCAGTGGTGCTCGATGACGCCTGGCAGGGCATCACCGACATCGTGCGCGGTGCCGACCTGCTCGACAACACCCCCCGTCAGTTGTACCTGCAGGAGCTGCTGGGTTTCACGCAGCCGCGCTATCTGCATGTGCCGCTGATCGTCCAGCCTGATGGCCACAAGCTGGGCAAGTCCTATCGCTCGCCGCCCCTGCAGGCCGACCAGGCTACCCCGCTGCTGCTGCGGGCGCTCAGGGCACTGGGCCAGGACACGCCCGCGCAGCTCGCAAGCGCCACCCCAGCCCAAGTGCTGGCCTTGGCACGTGCCCAGTGGCGGCCCGAACGCATTGCCCAGCGCACTACGGTCCCTGAGGCCGACTTGCACTAGGCCGGGTTTCAATAACCCGCCCGCCTGAATCAAAAGGCCATGAAATTCAAACCCTTGGCCAACGCTGCCGATTCCCGCTAGCATCCGCCACGCCATATGCGCCAATAATAGATCCACACCCGCAGCGCCCAACCGTCGAGGCCCGCATGTACATCTATCGTTTGGTCCTGCTTCTGGTCGTGGGGATCTACCTGTTCTCCCCGGCCATCATGGACTGGTGGATCGAGCCCACCGGAGCCTGGTACCGTCCGTACCTGCTCTGGCTCATCCTGATCGTCGTCACTTTCATCCTGCAGAGCCAACGAGATGCCGATGAGCTTTAGCCTGACCCAGATGATCCTGATCAGTGCCGGCTACCTGCTGGTGCTGTTCGGCGTGGCCTGGGTCAGCGAACGCGGCTTGATACCGCGCTCGATCATCCGCCACCCCCTGACCTACACCTTGTCGCTGGGGGTGTATGCCAGCGCCTGGGCGTTCTACGGATCGGTGGGGCTGGCCTACCAGTACGGCTATGGCTTCCTGGCCTGTTACCTGGGGGTTTCAGGGGCATTCCTGCTGGCGCCGGTGTTGCTGTATCCGATCCTTAAAATCACCCGTACCTACCAGTTATCGTCCCTGGCCGACCTGCTGGCCTTCCGCTTTCGCAGCACCTGGGCCGGGGCGCTGACCACGGTGATCATGCTGATCGGGGTATTGCCGCTGCTTGCTCTGCAGATCCAGGCCGTGGCCGATTCCATCAGCATCCTCACCGGGGAGCCGGTCAAGGCCCGGGTAGCGTTCGCTTTCTGTGCCCTTATCATCCTGTTCACCATCTTCTTCGGCTCAAGGCACATCGCCACCCGTGAGAAGCACGAGGGGCTGGTCTTCGCCATCGCCTTCGAGTCGGTGATCAAGCTCATCTCCCTGGGTGGCATCGGCCTTTATGCGCTGTATGGTGTCTTCGGCGGGCCCCATGGCCTGGAGGTCTGGCTGCTGCAGAACCAGACGGCGCTGGCGGCCCTGCACACGCCTTTGCAGGAGGGCCCGTGGCGCACCTTGCTGCTGGTGTTCTTCGCCTCGGCGATCGTCATGCCGCACATGTACCACATGGCGTTCACCGAAAACCTCAACCCGCGTTCGCTGGTCAGCGCCAGCTGGGGGCTGCCGCTGTTTCTGCTGCTGATGAGCCTGGCCGTGCCCCTGGTGCTATGGGCCGGCTTGCGCCTGGGCGCCAGTACCAACCCGGAATACTTCACCCTGGGGCTGGGCATCGCGGCCAACAACCAGGCCTTGGCCCTGTTGGCCTATGTCGGGGGGCTTTCGGCAGCCAGCGGGCTGATCATCGTGACCACCCTCGCCCTCTCGGGCATGGCGCTCAACCACCTGGTCCTGCCCCTGTACCAGCCGCCTGCAGAGGGCAACATCTACCGCTGGCTGAAGTGGACGCGCCGGGCCTTGATCGTGGCCATCATCACCGCCGGTTTCATGTTCTACCTTACCCAGAGCAACCACCAGAGCCTGGCCAACCTGGGCATCGTCGCGTTCGTGGCCACCTTGCAGTTCCTGCCGGGGGTCCTGTCGGTGCTGTACTGGCCTACGGCGAATCGGCGGGGGTTCATTGCCGGTCTGGTGGCGGGCACCCTGGTGTGGATGGGCACCATGCTGCTGCCACTGCTGGGTAACCTGCAGGGTTTCTACATTCCCTTGCTGGACATGATCTACGTGCTGGACGACACCAGTTGGCACATGGCAGCCATTGCATCGCTGGCCGCCAACGTGCTGCTGTTCACCTTGATCTCCCTGTTCACCAATGCCAGCAACGAAGAGGTGGCCGCTGCCGAAGCCTGCGCCGTCGACAACGTCCGCCGCCCCCAGCGCCGCGAACTGCATGCGGCCTCGCCGCAGGAGTTCGCCACCCAACTGGCCAAGCCACTGGGCGCCAAGGCCGCACAGAAGGAAGTGGAGCAAGCCCTGCGCGACCTGTACCTGCCCTTCGACGAGCGGCGCCCCTACGCCCTGCGTCGGCTGCGCGACCGCATCGAGGCCAACCTCTCCGGCCTGATGGGCCCAAGCGTGGCCCAGGACATGGTGGAGACCTTCCTGCCTTACAAGTCGGGCAATGAAAACTATGTGACTGAAGACATCCACTTCATCGAAAGCCGGCTGGAGGACTACCACTCGCGCCTGACCGGCCTGGCTGCCGAACTCGACGCGTTGCGCCGCTATCACCGCCAGACGCTTCAGGAGCTGCCGATGGGGGTATGCTCCCTGGCCAAGGACCAGGAAATCCTCATGTGGAACAAGGCCATGGAAGAGCTGACCGGCATTGCTGCCAAGCACGTGGTCGGTTCGCGCCTGATCACCATTGCCGAACCCTGGCGTGGGCTGCTGCAAGGCTTCATCAATGTGCCGGATGAACACTTGCACAAACAGCGCCTGGCCCTGGACGGCCAGCCGCGCTGGCTGAACCTGCACAAGGCCGCCATCGACGAACCGCTGGCCCCAGGCAACAGTGGCCTGGTGCTGCTGGTGGAAGACCTGACCGAAACCCAGGCCCTGGAAGAGAAGCTGGTGCACTCCGAACGCCTGGCGAGCATCGGCCGCCTGGCGGCGGGTGTGGCCCACGAGATCGGCAACCCGATCACCGGCATCGCCTGCCTTGCGCAGAACCTGCGCGAGGAGCGCGAAGGTGATGGAGAAATCATCGAGCTGTCCAGCCAGATCCTCGAACAGACCAAGCGGGTGTCGCGCATCGTGCAATCGCTGATGAGCTTCGCCCACGCAGGCGGCAGCCATCAAAACAGCGAAGAGCCCGTGTGCCTGGCAGAAGTGGCCCAGGATGCCATTGGCCTGCTGGCCTTGAATCGGCGTAACTTCGAGGTGCAGTTCTTCAACCTGTGCGACCCCGACCACTGGGCAGAGGGTGACCCGCAACGCATGGCCCAGGTGCTGATCAATCTGCTGTCCAACGCGCGGGACGCGTCTCCACCCGGCAGCGCGATTCGCGTGCGCACCGTGGGCTGCGAGCACACGGTCGACCTGATCGTGGAGGACGAGGGCAGCGGCATTCCGAAGAACATCATGGATCGCCTGTTCGAACCCTTCTTCACCACCAAGGACCCTGGCGAGGGAACTGGGCTGGGCCTTGCGCTGGTCTATTCCATCGTGGAGGAGCATTATGGACAAATCACCATCGACAGCCCGGCCGATATCGAACGGCAACGTGGCACCCGGATCCGCGTGACCCTGCCCCGGCATGTCGTAGCGACGTCCCCTGAAAATCGAGACCGTCGAGAGAATTGAATCAATGCCGCATATTCTGATCGTCGAAGACGAAACCATCATCCGCTCGGCCCTGCGACGCCTGCTCGAACGGAACCAGTACCAAGTCAGCGAAGCCGGCTCGGTGCAGGAAGCACAGGAACGCTTCAGCATTGCGACCTTCGACCTGATCGTCAGCGACCTGCGCCTGCCCGGTGCCCCCGGTACCGAGCTGATCAAGCTCGGCGAGGGCAGGCCGGTGCTGATCATGACCAGCTACGCAAGCCTGCGCTCGGCAGTGGACTCGATGAAAATGGGTGCGGTCGACTACATCGCCAAACCGTTCGATCATGATGAAATGCTCCAGGCCGTTGCGCGCATCCTGCGTGATCGGCCAAGCGCGCCACCTGCAGCCCCTGAGCCACGCCTGGCCTCCGCCAAGGCTGCCCCCGCGGATAAAGGCAACGCACCGGCCACCAATGGGGATATCGGCATCATCGGTTCCTGCGCCCCCATGCAGGACATGTTCAGCAAGATCCGCAAGGTCGCCCCTACCGACTCCAATGTGCTGATCCAGGGTGAGTCAGGTACCGGCAAGGAACTGGTCGCCCGTGCGCTGCACAACCTGTCGCGACGGGCCAAGGCACCGATGATCTCGGTCAACTGCGCAGCGATTCCCGAGACGCTCATCGAGTCCGAGCTGTTCGGTCATGAAAAGGGCGCCTTTACCGGTGCCAGCGCAGGTCGGGCTGGGCTGGTGGAGGCCGCTGACGGCGGCACCCTGTTCCTTGACGAGATCGGCGAACTCCCGCTCGAAGCCCAGGCGCGCCTGTTGCGCGTGCTTCAGGAAGGCGAGATTCGGCGGGTGGGTTCGGTGCAGTCACAAAAGGTCGACGTGCGCCTGATCGCGGCCACTCACCGGGACCTGAAAAACCTGGCCAAGGCCGGTCAGTTCCGTGAAGACTTGTACTACCGCTTGCATGTGATCGCGCTGAAGCTACCTGCCCTGCGCGAGCGCGGCAGCGATGTGAACGAAATTGCCAGTGCCTTCCTGGCCCGCCAGTGCGCGCGGATCGGGCGTGACGACCTGCACTTCTCACCCGAGGCAGAGCAGGCCATTCGTCATTACAGCTGGCCCGGCAACGTGCGAGAACTGGAAAATGCCGTGGAACGCGCAGTCATCCTGAGCGAAAGCCCGGAAATTTCGGCGGAGCTGTTGGGCATCGACATCGAGCTCAGCGATCTGGACGAGGACGAGCTGCTCGACAGTGCGCTGACCGTAGCCAGTGCCGCCACGGCCAGTCATGAGCCGACCGAAGATTTGTCGCTGGAGGACTACTTCCAGCATTTCGTGCTCGAGCACCAGGACCATATGACCGAGACCGAGCTGGCACGCAAGCTGGGTGTCAGTCGCAAGTGCCTTTGGGAGCGCAGGCAGCGCCTGGGCATTCCACGCCGCAAAAGCAACGCCACCAGCGAGAACTGATTCGACCGGGCAGGAGGCGTCTCCTGCCCGTCTTCGGTCACCCTGCAAGGTTCTTCCCCG
>NZ_JBJJMO010000067.1:0-23525 GCF_046231935.1 Pseudomonas sp. KCJK9111
GCCCGCGCCGCCCCCGCCCGCGCAAACCCGAATCTACCATTACCGCGATCAGCCAGGCGCCCGCCGCACTGGAAGTCGCCACCGCCCCCAAGGGCAGCAGCGAAGACAGCACATCGGCGCGCTTGCCATCGGGCTACCCCTACCCGCAGCGCTTGCGTCGACAGGAGTACGAAAGGGCCAAGCACGCCTTGCAGATCGAGTTGCTCAAGGTGCAAAGCTGGGTGAAAGAAACCGGCCAGCGGGTGGTGATTCTGTTCGAGGGGCGGGACGCTGCAGGCAAGGGCGGGACCATCAAGCGGTTCATGGAGCACCTGAACCCCCGGGGCGCTCGCATCGTTGCGCTGGAAAAGCCGTCGGAGCAGGAGAAAGGCCAGTGGTACTTCCAGCGCTATGTGCAGCACCTGCCCACGGCGGGAGAAATGGTGTTCTTCGACCGCTCCTGGTACAACCGCGCCGGCGTCGAGAAGGTGATGGATTTCTGCTCGCCCCTTCAGTACCTGGAGTTCATGCGCCAGGCGCCGGACCTTGAGCGGATGCTGTGCAACAGCGGCATCCTGCTGTTCAAGTACTGGTTTTCGGTGAACCGCGAGGAACAACTGCGCCGTTTCATCTCGCGCCGTGACGACCCCCTCAAGCACTGGAAACTGTCGCCCATCGACATCAAGTCCCTGGACAAGTGGGACGACTACACCGCCGCCAAGGAGGCCATGTTCTTCCATACCGACACCGCCGACGCGCCGTGGACGGTGATCAAGTCCGATGACAAGAAGCGTGCACGCATCAACTGCATCCGCCACTTCCTGCATTCGCTGGACTACCCGGACAAGGACTTGAGCGTGGCCTACGCGCCGGACCCTCTGCTGGTCGGCCGGGCATCGCGCGGGTTCGAGGAGGACGACGCG
Organism: Pseudomonas sp. KCJK9111; assembly: GCF_046231935.1. Classification (NCBI taxonomy): domain Bacteria; kingdom Pseudomonadati; phylum Pseudomonadota; class Gammaproteobacteria; order Pseudomonadales; family Pseudomonadaceae; genus Pseudomonas; species Pseudomonas sp. KCJK9111. The sequence goes on from NZ_JBJJMO010000067.1 coordinate 903, forward strand.
ATCGCCAGTTGACGGCCACCGGTGCGTGCATGGCACTTGGGTTTCGCGGGCAACTGCGCTTCAATACGCGCACTTTCAAGCCCCACCCAAGGATTGCCCATGGCCACCTCTACCAAGCAACAAAAACGCGCCAAGCGCGCCGCCACCAAGGCCAAGCAGAACCGCATGGTGCGCAGCGGCCAGGCCGTGAAGGCCAGCGCAGGCGATAGCGCCAGCGTCGAGCAGGTGTTCGACAAGGCCATGGCGTCGGCCAGTTACGACCCTTTGTTCAAGAAGATGAAAGAAGCGCAGGAAGGCGGCCTGGTGCCGATGATTTCGGTGTTCCTGGTGGACCCGCTGCTGGCCTTGGTGCTCAAGGGCCACAAGGAAGAACACGCGACCGACTATATCGTGATGGTATTCAACGCCTACCGTGCATGGCTCGATGGCGCGGACGAAGACACGACCATGGCGTGGCTGGAAAGCGACGAGTTCCAGCAGGCTTACCTGGCTGCGTCCGAGCTGGTGGCCAAGCAGCAGCAACAGCAGAAGCAGTTTGGTTGATTGGGTGGCTGGGCTCACGGCCCTGAGGGCTAGCGAATACCTGTGAGCGGCCTTGCTGGTACGCTGGCCCGGCCGCGATGGGCTGCGCAGCAGCCCCAGGATTTCAGCTTCGCAGCCATATTGCCGGGGCCGCTGCGCGGCCCATCGCGGCCGGTCCGGCGCCCCGGCAAGGCGGCGCCTACAAAGGGCAAAACATCGGCGGCCTTACTTGGCCACCACTGCCCGTCCACCAGCTTCGCGCTTGCGGTGCACCAGCAGCCCCGCAGCCACCACGGCGATGCTCAGCAGTGCCGTCGCGATGATCTCGATGCGGTGGTCCTCACGCAGTGCCATTACCCCCAGTACCGCCACGATGAAGGCAATGGTCGCCCAGGTCAGCCCTGGGAACAGCCACATCTTGAACGCGATCTGCTCACCGCTGGCCTCGCGCTTGGCACGCATGCGCAGTTGCGAAACGGCAATCACCAGGTACACCAGCAACGCGATGGCGCCAGAGCTTGCCAGCAGGAACTCGAAGACCTGGGCCGGCGCGAGGAAGTTGGCGAAGACGCACAGGAACGCCGCCGCAGTGGACAGCAACACCGCCACGTAAGGCGTAGCCGCCTTGGTGGTGCGCTGGGCCATCGCCGGGGCATCGCCACGCTTGCTCAGCGAGAACAGCATGCGCGAGGAGGTGTACAGCGCCGAGTTCAGGCAGCTGGTCACGGCGATCAGTACCACGATATCGACGATCAGTTTGGCATTAGGCACACCGATGCGGCTGAGTACGGTCTGGTACGAGCCTACTTCGGCCAGCGCCGGGTCATTCCATGGCACCAACGCCACGACCAGGAAGATCGACACCAGGTAGAACAGGCAGATCCGCCAGATCACCGAGTTGGTGGCGCGGCTGATCTGCTTGCCCGGGTCCTTGGACTCGGCAGCGGCGATGGTAACGATCTCGGTGCCCATGAACGAGAACATGGTCGTCAGCATGGCAGCCAGCACGGCGCCAAGGCCGTTGGGCATGAAGCCCTGGGTGTCGAACAGGTGGCTGGCACCGCTGACCTGGCTGCTGGGCACCAGGCCGAACATGGCCACGCAACCGACCACGATGAACGCGATGATGGCCAGCACCTTGAGCAGGGCGAACCAGAATTCGAACTCACCGTAATTCTTCACGCTGAACAGGTTGGTCACGGTCAGTGCCAAGGTGATCAACAGGGAGAACGCCCACAGGTCCACGGCCGGGAACCAGGCATGCAGGATGGCTGCAGCGGCGTTGGCTTCCAGCGGAATGACCAGCACCCAGAACCACCAGTACAACCAACCGATGGTGAACCCTGCCCAGCGCCCGATGGCGCGGTCGGCGTAGGTGGAGAACGAACCGGTGTCGGGCGAAGCCACTGCCATTTCACCAAGCATGCGCATGACCAGCACCACCAGCGTACCGGCAGCGGCATAGGCCAGCAGCACCGCCGGGCCCGCCGCAGCAATGGCGTGGCCGGAACCGACGAACAGGCCTGCGCCGATGACGCCAGCGATGGACAGCATGGTCACATGCCGTTGTTTAAGCCCCTGAGCGAGGTCATTGGAATTGTTGCCGCTCATAAAACTACCTTTGCAAGGAGTAGATCACATCGGTTGCAGATGCGCGGCTCGCGTATGGAGCATGCACAGCGGCAACCCTTGATTGGAGACTGGCAATAACCGCGCCATGTGCTACGCGCACTCGACCAGACCACTCTCAAGACCAGCAACGGCGGGGGCTAGGACAAAAAGCGCCATCAAGTGGCCGATTAGCCATCAAAAGCGCTCATTACCGAAATACTCACTTACAAATGCACCAAAGGTGCCCCTCGGTAACACCTGCGCACCATTGCAAGGCAAACAGGGCGCAACCCTTCGGTACAACCCTAGGCCAAGGCGGCGGTCAAAAAGGCTGCACCAGGGTGGCTCGACAGGCTGCCCGGGCAGTCAGGTTTCACGGGCACATGGTCCGAAAGCGCTTCCCTGAGCCCGTCAAAACTGGCACCATCGCGCCTTTTTTCATCATGGCTCTGGTGCCGGGCAACCTCCCTTGTGGACATCTGCGCGACGTTGCGCTGCAACGATGCGACAAACTGCCCCACCAATGCCCAGAGTGCCCGGCGACCCTGTTGGCCGTCATAATGCCGCTATGCTAGCTTGGCGCACGCCAGGAAGGCCGCCAACAGCTGGGAACGCACCCGAACACATGAGGACCGCACATGGCTCAGGCCACGCCCGCGCTGGAAATCCGCAACCTGCACAAACGCTATGGCGAGCAGGAAATTCTCAAGGGCATTTCGCTGACCGCACGCGACGGTGACGTGATCTCCATCCTGGGGTCGTCCGGCTCCGGCAAGTCCACCCTGCTGCGCTGCATCAACCTGCTGGAAAACCCGCACCAGGGCGAAATCCTCGTGGCCGGGGAAGCCCTCAAGCTCAAGGCGGCGAAGAATGGCGACCTGATGGCTGCCGACAACCGCCAGATCAACCGCCTGCGCAGCGAAATCGGCTTCGTCTTCCAGAACTTCAACCTGTGGCCGCACATGTCGATCCTCGACAACATTATCGAAGCCCCACGCCGCGTACTTGGCCAAAGCAAGGCCGAGGCCGTCGAGGCAGCCGAAGCGCTGCTCAACAAGGTGGGGATCTACGACAAGCGCCACAGCTACCCCGCCCAGCTTTCCGGTGGCCAGCAGCAGCGCGCCGCCATTGCCCGTACCCTGGCCATGAAGCCCAAGGTCATCCTGTTCGACGAGCCCACCTCGGCCCTCGATCCGGAAATGGTCCAGGAAGTGCTTAACGTTATCCGCGCATTGGCCGACGAAGGCCGTACCATGCTGCTGGTGACGCACGAGATGAACTTTGCCCGCCAGGTGTCCAGTGAAGTGGTCTTCCTGCACCAGGGCCTGGTCGAAGAGCAGGGATCGCCGCAGCAGGTCTTCGAGAACCCGACCTCGGCGCGTTGCAAGCAATTCATGTCCAGCCACCGCTAACGGAGCAATACATGCACACCTACAAGAAGTTTCTCCTGGCAGCCGCTGCCACCCTGGTGATGTCCGCCAATGCCATGGCCGCGGAAAAACTGCGCATGGGTATCGAAGCCGCCTACCCACCGTTCAACAACAAGGACGCCAGCGGCAACGTCGTCGGTTTCGACAAGGACATCGGTGATGCCCTGTGCGCCAAGATGAAGGTCGAGTGCTCGGTCGTCACCTCCGACTGGGACGGTATCATCCCGGCCTTGAACGCCAAGAAGTTCGACTTCCTGGTCTCGTCGCTGTCGATCACCGACGAGCGCAAGCAGGCGGTGGACTTCACCGACCCGTACTACTCCAACAAGCTGCAGTTCATCGCGCCGAAAAACGTCGACTTCAAGACTGACAAAGACTCGCTCAAGGGCAAGGTCATCGGCACCCAGCGCGCCACCCTGGCCGGCACCTACCTGGAAGACAACTACAGCGGTGTGGACATCAAGCTGTACGACACCCAGGAAAACGCCTACCTGGACCTGGTCTCCGGCCGTATCGACGGCATCCTGGCCGACAAGTACGTGCAGTACGAGTGGCTCAAGAGCAAGGACGGCATGAACTACGAGTTCAAGGGCGAGCCGGTAATGGACAGCGACAAGATCGGCATCGCCGTGCGCAAGGGTGACACCAAGCTGCGCGACGACCTGAACAAGGCCCTGGCCGAAATCAAGGCCGACGGTACGTACAAGAAGATCAACGACAAGTACTTCCCGTTCAGCATCGAATGATCCGCCCCGATTGGCGCGCCCCGGTGGCGCGCCACTCCCTAGAATGACCTGCCCATGAATATCGACTTGCACGGATTCGGTCCGGCCATGATGGCCGGCACCCTGATGACCGTAAAACTGGCGCTGTGCGCCTTGCTGTTAGGGCTGGTGCTGGGCCTGCTCGGCGCCCTGGCCAAGACTTCCCCGATCAAGCCGTTGCAGTGGCTTGGCGGTTTCTACTCGACCCTGGTACGGGGCATTCCCGAACTGCTGTGGGTGCTGCTGATCTACTTCGGCACCGTGGGCCTGATGAACGCCCTGGGTGAAGCCCTGCACATGCCCGGCCTTGAGCTCAGTGCCTTTGCCGCTGGCGTCATTGCCCTTGGCCTGTGTTTTGGCGCCTACGCCACCGAAGTGTTCCGGGGCGCCATCCTGGCCATCCCCAAAGGCCACCGCGAAGCCGGGCTGGCGCTGGGCATGTCCAAGGGCCGCATCCTGTCGCGGATCATCCTGCCGCAGATGTGGCGCATCGCCCTGCCCGGCCTTGGCAACCTGTTCATGATCCTGATGAAGGACACCGCGCTGGTGTCGGTGATCGGCCTGGAAGAAATCATGCGCCACGCCCAGATCGGCGTGACCGTGACCAAGGAGCCGTTCACCTTCTACATGGTGGCGGCCTGCATCTACCTCAGCCTGACCGTCATTGCCATGACCGGCATGCATTTCCTTGAACAACGCGCCGCTCGCGGCTTCGCGAGGGCTGAACAATGAACTGGGAAGTGATCATCAAGTGGCTGCCGCGCCTGGCCCAGGGCGCTACCCTGACCCTGGAGCTGGTGGCCATCGCGGTCGTGGCCGGCCTGATCCTGGCCATTCCGCTGGGCATCGCCCGTTCATCGCGGCACTGGTACGTGCGCGCCGTGCCGTTCAGCTACATCTTCTTCTTCCGCGGCACCCCGCTGCTGGTGCAGTTGTTTCTGGTGTACTACGGCCTGGCCCAGTTCGACGCCGTGCGCGCCAGCGCGCTGTGGCCGTATCTGCGTGACCCGTTCTGGTGCACCGTGCTGACCATGACCCTGCACACCGCCGCCTACATCGCCGAAATCCTGCGCGGCGCCTTGCAGTCCATTCCCAAGGGCGAGATCGAGGCTGCGCGGGCGCTGGGCATGTCCCGGGCCAAGACACTGGTCTACATCATGCTGCCCCGGGCTGCCCGCATCGGCCTGCCGGCCTACAGCAACGAAGTGATCCTGATGCTCAAGGCCAGCGCACTGGCCAGTACGGTTACCCTGCTGGAACTGACCGGCATGGCGCGGACCATCATTGCCCGCACGTACTTGCCGGTGGAGATCTTCTTCGCCGCTGGCCTGTTCTACCTGCTGATCTCGTTCATGCTGGTGCAGGGCTTCAAGCTGCTGGAGCGCTGGTTGCGCGTGGATGCCTGCCAGGGGCGCTGATCCTTTACCGGCTGCAGCCGGCTGGCCCGTGTTTGCCTAGCATGTGGATGCAAGGGTGAAAGCGGGTTCAGCCGGCAGCAAGGCCTGAACACCTTCTATCGACAGCGCTCCCAATGCCTACCGCCCTCCACAGCCACCTTCTGCTCGAACGCTTTCAAGCGCTTGATCGTTTTTTGATCGAGCATCAGGCGCTGTGGAAACCCAGGCCGTTCACCCGTCTGCACCTGGATTGGGAAGGCACCTACCCGGATCTGGCGCGACATCTGCGCCAAAGCACCCTGGCCGACGCCGAGGGTGAGGTCGACCCACACGCACTGCCTGCACCTTATCCACAGCTGGCTGATGCCGCCCAGACGCTCAGCGCTCTGGGTAACCTGCCAGCCTCTGCGCTCCCCGCCGCCGCGCACCGGCTTGACGTCAATGTGCCCGGCCGCAAATGGCAGCAGATAGAAGCCTTCGCCAGTCACCTCGCCTTCCGCGCACCCTCGCGTCACTGGCTGGACTGGTGCTCGGGCAAAGGCCATTTGGGCCGGCGTTTGCTGCAACCCGGCCAGCGCCTGACCTGCCTGGAGTACGACACCGAGCTGGTGGCTGCCGGCCAGGCCCTCAGTGCCCATCACCACTTGCCCGTGCAACATCTCCACCAGGACGTGATGGCCCCTGGCAGCGCCGAGCATCTGGAGGCGGACACCAGCGTGGTCGCCCTGCACGCCTGCGGCGACCTGCATGTCCAGCTGCTGCGCCTGGCCAGCCAGCAAAACTGCCCACAACTGGCCGTGGCCCCGTGCTGCTACAACCGCATTGCCACCGCCCAGTACCAAGCGTTATCCACAGCTGCCCGTGCCTCGGTCTTGCAGCTGTCGCTGGATGACCTTGGCCTGCCCTTGAGCGAAACCGTCACCGCCGGCGCCCGCGTACGCCGCCAGCGCGACACGTCCATGGCCCGCCGCCTGGGCTTCGACCTGCTGCAACGCCAGCAGCGCCAGACCGACCAGTACCTACCCACGCCATCGCTGCCGGTGGCCTGGCTGGCCAAGCCCTTCGAACAGTATTGCCGTGACCTGGCGGCGCTCAAGCAACTGGACCTGCATGGGGATATCGACTGGGCGGCCTTGGAATCGGCAGGGTGGGAGCGCTTGGCGCAGGTACGCAACCTCGAACGCCTGCGCAACCTGTTCCGACGCCCGCTTGAGCTCTGGCTGGCATTGGATCGTGCCCTTTTTCTGACCGAACAGGGCTATGACGTGCGTTTGGGCGTGTTTTGCGACTATGCCCTTACCCCACGCAACCTGATGATCCTCGCCGAGCGCGACAGATAGCCGCAGAACAACCTGTGGATAAGTCTGTGAACAAGCTTGGGGTTACCTGTTGGTGTACGCGGCCATCCAGATGGATTTGCTTATTCCAAAATCACGTTCAAGACCAGCAAAAACAGGCATTTGCGCAAATTCGGCTGGTTGAGGCCTGAGTTATGCCATTGGCACAAGCATTCGATGCCGCTTGTGCATAAGCAATTTATCGGGTGCGATTTTTTGTTGATTTCAGAGAGTTTTGGTGCGTAGGGGGTGGGGTCGCCATGCCGGAATTGGGAATGGCTCCAGTACATGCCATGGCCTTGGAATTTTGAAGTCTGTTTTCTGCGAGCCGTTATCGAAGAACTGGGCGGGTGCCTGAAAACGGGTTGCCTATCCGCTTGGCACCCTGGCCCTATCGTCATCCATGCAGCCGAGGTTCTGGTGGGCCTTCGCTAGTGGCGCTTGCCTTTGGCGATTTCGATGTCGTTCAGCAAGGCGTTGGCCATGTCGCAGAGGTAATCCGCAGCACCGAGCAGCTTATGGTCATCCTCCATATCCCCCTCACGCACCAGGTGCCTGATGTAACCCATCAGGATCGAGACGTGCTCGTACGCAGCATCCACCGGGATGCCGGGTTGAACGCGAAGGAGGTTTACGGGTGGCGTGCCGGCTTGGAGGAAGGTTTCTACGCCTGCGGTGGTGACAGCGCTCTCAACGGGTGGGTCAGGAACAATCGTTTTCATATGAAACCCCTATGTTCAAAGGAGTTGCCACATTCATACTTCTCACGGGACAAAGGCGGCAACCGTGCACAGGGTGAGAAACCGAGTGAACATAGGAAGCCCGGCCAGACCGAAGTCTGCCCGTGCACGGTCGCCATTGAGCAGCCGCTAGGTTCAAAGTCGGGTTCTCACACCCGGTCGCCAGAGCGACGGGGCAAAGGTATCCGTGAGGTATTTCCCAGACAACGGCGATACTTCGGCAGAGCGCGTAGGATACGTCCGATAACTAAACTTGCAGAAGTCTCCAGCTGGAGAGTCCAGACATTTCCTACAAAACCAAAGCTCGCAAGCTACAAAACTCCAGCCCAACTCACCCCCGTGTGGGAGATTCTATGGTTTTCAGCAAGCCAGTTTCCCCTTTCTGGTGACATATTCGTCCTGATTTCTCATCAGGGCGAACGCCACACGCGCAAGTTTCCTAGCCAAAATCACCAGTGCTTGGGTCGTCGCTTTTCCTGCCGTGCGCTGTTTCTCATAAAGCTCTTTCCATGCCGCCGATCGACTGGCTGCCATCGCAGCGTTATGAAGTAGACGACGGATCTCCGAGCAGCCGCGCTTGGTAAGACGGCGACGTCCATTCTTCTGCCCAGAATCGCTCACTCTCAAGTCCATCCCCAAAAAGGCGATGTATGAGTCGCTGCTCTTAAATTCACCTCTCACAAATGCCATTACCAATGCGGTGGCGGTGAGAAAACCGATTCCTTCTACTGCCTGGCAACGTGCAACTTGCTCCTGCAATCCAGCCTCGCGCAGCACTTCTTTCAGTTTCTTTTGGATCAACTGGTCCAGCCGATCAATCGATTTCACAAAGGTCTCGAAGGCGGCTCTAAGCAGATTTTCGTTGGCCCAGCTTTGGGTCATCGCAGTGCGCGCAGTCACCAAAGCCGCCCGGCGCCGCAGCAGGCTCTGGAGCTTGCCGTAGACGGCCGGCGGAGGGCTCCAGGGCCGGAGTTCGTTACCTTCGTTCCTAAGGAAACGGGATAGTAGTCGAGCATCAGATGGATCAGTCTTTACACGTCCCCCGACACCTTTTCTGTAGTTGCTTAACTGGAATCCGTCGACGACATAAACCTGAAAACCCATCCCGTGGGCTAGTTCAATCAAGTCCAAGTGGTAGACATTGGTAGCCTCAACGGCGATCGCCGTGTGGGCCGCTTGCTGTTTGAGCCACTTCTTGATTTCTGGCTTAGCGTTTTTAATCTTGATAATTTCATCGCGGTCGTCGTGATGAATAACCAGCTCCGCTTTTGCGACATCTACACCCACGATTAACCGATCTACCTGCATTGCCATGGGTGGCTCCTCACGTTATGGTTCTAGGGCTTGAAGGGGGTTTCACCAAGAGGCGCTGGCTTGCTTCTATCGTCGTTCGAAAACGATGCATTCTTTATCGGCGCTTTGGTGGAAGGGGTGGGGCGATGTCTCCCACAGTCTGTACTGCTGCTGACAGTCAGAATCGGCTTTAGCGTCCCACCACCCCTTCAAGTCTAACCATACAAGCGGCCTCGCGCCGGGATGGGCTGCGCAGCAGCCCCAGGATTTCAGCTCCGCGGCTCATATTGCCGGGGCCGCTGCGCGGCCCATCGCGGCCGGTCCGGCGCCCCGGCGAGGCCGCTCTTACACAGGTATAGAGTAGCTTTCGAGGGATGTGCCTCGATTCATCACAGGGCATAGCTAAATGTTGATGCTCCAATCAGAGAAAGACTGAATTAAACACCAGCCTCCCAGACCTCCTCAACCGGCCACCATGGCAAACCCCACCCCAAACCGATTCCATGCATTGATCGTCGCGATAGCCAAGGTCAGATTCACCACCTCGGCTGGCTCGAAGTGCTCCAGCAACGCCTCATACTCCCCCTGCGGGGCGCCACAATCGGCCAGCCGGGTCAGGCTCTCAACCCAGGCCAGCGCCGCTCGCTCACGCCCCGTGAAGTAGGTCGTCTCCCGCCACACACACAACGTCTGCAGGCGCGCCTCGCGCTCACCGGCCTTGCGCGCGTCGTTGGCATGCAGATTGACGCAGTACGCGCAGCCATTGATCTGCGACGCGCGTAAACGCACCAGTTCAAGCAGATCATGCTCAAGGCCCGTGCGGGTCAACGCCTGCTCCAGGGCTGCCATGGCCTTGTAGGCGTCAGGGGCTTGTTTCGACCAGTCGATGCGGTGTTGCATGGCGCTCTCCAGAAACGCTTTAGGGTGGCGTCACAATACCCTCGGGCACCGATACGTCCGATAGCCAATTCGATCATCTTCGGGGAGGCCAATCCTGCCATTCGCATCCCCACTGACAGGCATCCAATCTCTTCATTTCTGCCACTGCCACCGACTCAGGATAATGACCCGTCCCATCCAAGGAGATCGAGCCATGCCAGAAGTCCGTTTCATGCGCGAGGCCCTCGAACTGGCACGCGCCAACATCGCAGCCGGAGGTCGGCCGTTCGGTGCCGTCCTGGTGTACCAAGGCCAGGTTGTGGCGCGCGGTGTCAATGAGATACACCGCTCACAAGACCCGACCACCCATGCCGAGATGCAAGTCATCCGCCAGGCCAGCCAGGCGCTGGGGCGCGCCCGTCTTGACGGCGCCCAGGTGTATGCCAGCGGCCACCCATGCCCCATGTGCCTGGCAGCCATGCACCTGTGCGGTATCAGCCAGGCCTGGTTCGCCTATGACAACGACGAAGGCCAGCCTTACGGGCTGTCCACCGCTGACTTGTACGCGCAGATGACGCGTGCGCCCCAGCAGCAGTCATTGCCGCTGCGCGCCTTCAAGCCCGACGACGAAAGCGGGCTGTACGCTCAGTGGCAACAGGCCAACGATCAATGACAGTAGTCTGGAGAGCGATGCTGGTCGTGCTGCTGGCCTTGAACCTGCGCCCCATCCTGACCAGCATCGGCCCTTTGCTCGAGCCAATGCGCATCAGTACCGGCCTGGGTTATCAGCAAGCGGCATTGCTGACGGCGCTGCCGGTGTTGTGCATGGGAGCGGTTCCATTACTGCACCCTTGGTCACGCCGATGGCTGAGCGAACATGCCGGCATGCTCGGTGGTTTGGCGGCCATCGCGCTGGCGTGCCTGTGGCGGTTACAACTTCAAAGTGCCTGGGCACTGGTTGCCAGCGCCGTGCTCGCAGGCTTGGGCGTGGCGGTGGTGCAGGGCATGATGCCAGGGCTGGTCAATCGCTGGTTTCCAGGGCGCCTTGCTGGCGCAATGGGCCTGTACTCGGCTGCCTTGATGAGCGGCGGCGGGCTGGCTGCTGTGTTGGGCCCGCACCTGGCCGAGTATTCCGGGCAATGGCAAATGGGCCTGGGGGTCTGGGCCGCACCGGCGATGCTTGCCCTGCTGGCATGGCTCATCCTGCGGCCACGCAACATACGGTCCCCAATGTTCAAAGGAAACGGCGGGCACTGGTTTGGCCACCGACGGGCCTGGTTGCTGGCCGTGTACTTCGGTTTGATCAATGGCGGCTACACCAGCATGGTCGCCTGGCTGCCAGCGTTTTATCTGGAGCAGGGTGGCAGCGCACAGGGAGGCGCCGACCTGGTGGGGCTGATGACCCTATTCCAGGTACTGGGCGCATTGGGCCTGCCGCTGCTGCTCAGGCGCTGGGTGGATCGGCGCCCAGGCCTTGCGCTGGCGCTGTCGATTCAGCTGGTGGGGTTCATGGGGTTACTGATGGCACCCACCGCCGCACCAGGGCTTTGGGTAGCGTTGATCGGGTTCGGGCTGGGCGCCTGTTTCAGTCAAAGCCTGACCCTGACCCTCGAACATCTTCCTACGCCAGCCGAAGCCGGCGGCCTGGCGGGTTTCGTCCAGGGTATCGGCTTCATCATCACCGGCTGTGTGCCGTACATCGTCGGGTGGCTGCGTGCGCTCGACGGTGATTTTCAAAGCGCGTGGACCGTGCTCACGGCCAGCGTGTTGACGATGCTGCTGGTGACGATAGCCTTCAGCCCACAGAGCTACGCGAAGGCTTTAGCTCGACCCGTCCCGGTCGATAACGTCGATGCCCTCAGCTGATTCGCCGCAGGGTATCGCGCAGTCGGTCGAGTGCTGGGTCGATGTCGAGCATTTCAATGGCACCAAAGCCCATCAACAGCCCCGGACGCACTGGCGTTTCATTGAAGAACGGGGCGAGCGAGTAAATGCCCAGGTCGACCTTGCGTGCCTGTTCGACCAGGTGCTCTACGTCGAACCCCGTTTGCGCCAAGGCACTTAGATGAAACCCCGCCTCGGCGGGAATGGCCCTGAGCCAAGGGGCAAGGTCGTCGTCCAGACGCTGCAACACGCGATCGCGACGCGCGCTGTATACCTCATGGCAACGGCGGATGTGCCGGTTCAGATGCCCCTGTTCCACGAAGCGGGCCAGGGCCCATTGCAGCAGGGTCGGGCTGTGCCAGTCGGTCAATTGCTTGGCCACGCAACTGGCCTTGAGCACGGCTTCTGGCAAAACGGCATAACCCAGGCGCAACTCCGGGAGCAGGGTCTTGGAGAACGTGCCGACGTAAGCCACAAGGCCCTGGGTGTCCAGGCGTTGCAGCGCATCGGCCCTAGGCCCCAGATAGCGGAATTCGCAGTCGTAGTCGTCCTCGATGATCAGCGCACCCAACGCGGCTGCCCGGGCCAGCAGCGCTCGCCGGCGTGTCTCGCCCATCGGCATGCCCAATGGGAACTGGTGCGAAGGCGTGACATAGATCAGCCGCGTGCCCTCGGCAATCTGGTCAACGCACAAACCTTCTTCATCCACCGGCACCCCCTGCAGCTGGGCGCCCAAGCCCAGGAACAACTGCCGTGCCGGCGGATACCCCGGGTCCTCCATGGCGACCTTGCAGCCAGGCTCCACCAGCACCCTGGCGATCAGGTCCAGGGCCTGCTGGGCGCCGTTGCACACAAGGATATCGTCAGCCGTGCAGTGCACGCCCCGGGCGTAGGCGATGTGGTGGGCGATGACCTCGCGCAGTTCCGCAAGGCCCTGGGCTGGGAAATGCCGCTGTGGATGATGCTGGCTTCGACGCACGGCGTAGTTCAGGCAGCTGCGCCACAGGTCGAACGGGAATAGCGCCTTGCTCGCCACACCGCCGATGAAGTCATAGCGCACCCCCGATTGCGCTTGACGTTGGCCCAGTACGGTGGCGCGGGACTGCCAGCGCCTGAGCGACGCATCGCCGGCAAGGGTCAAGGCGCTTGCCGGCGCGCTGCGCTTGGGTGCAAGCGTATTGATGAACGTACCCCGGCCGACTACCGCGCTCAGCAGGTTGTCCTGGGTGAGGCGTGCATAGGCGTCCGCGACGGTCTTGCGCGACACTCCCAATTGCTCGGCCAGCAGGCGGCTGGGCGGCAACTGGCTGCCAGCCGCCAGGTGACCGCATTCGATGCCCGCGCGCAACTGCGCGTAGAGCTGGGCAGCCAAGCCTTTGCGGCCTACCAGGCGAATATGCAGTTCCATGGAGCATTCCAAAGCAAGAGAGCGCTCAGGATAGCGGATTGCGTACGGCGAGGTGCCTGCTCACGCAGCAGTAAGACTGCTTAGGCCCTGGCCATGCTCACCGTGATGTAGCCTTTGCCCGTGAGAATAATGCGGATGCGGGTTTCGTCGGCAGGGGCGCTACGGCAGCGCTTGATCTGAACCCCTTCCACGGCGGCGGCCTTCATGTGATGGGTGATGGCCCGGCCCCGAGCATCGAAAAACGCTTCGCTGGCGAGCAGTTCGATTCGCTCGATCAGTTGCCTGGATGGCTCGTCGGTGACGCAGAAGAACATGACGCCAGAGAGATGGGGGTCCTGGTCTGGGTTGGCCAGGTCATGGGTGAGCAGTTCGCGCAGGTGGCTGCGCAGTTCGGCAAGAAGGTGCGGGTTGGCGAGCATGCGCAGCGTCCTGTGTGGGGGCGACTGCGTCGATCATGTTTTCTGCTCTGCCAAGCGACAAGTAGGACGGTTCCTAGGTTGGCCGGTGAAAAATCCCAATTAAGTAAATGGTCGACGATGAAACTTACCAAGGACGAAAAGCACAAGGCGGCAGGGGACGCCTATCCCTCGTTCGCCCCGGCGCGCTCTTCTGCGTGCCTGAGCGCCTCTTCGACGATCTCCACCCAGTGCCGAACCGCGGTGCGCCCTGCGCCATTCAAATGCACCTGGCAGCCGATGTTGGCGGTGGCTATCTCGTCCGGTTGCCCGCGTTCCAGAGCGTCCAGCCGGTTGTCGCGCAGCTGCCTGGACAACCCTGGCTGGGTCAGCGAATAGGTGCCTGCCGAGCCACAGCACAGGTGGGCATCGGTGACCGGAGTCAGGGTAAACCCCAGCCGGATCAATAGCGCTTCCACAGCGCCACCCAGTTTCAATGCATGTTGCAGAGTGCACGGACAGTGAAACGCCAGGCGCCGTCCGGCGGGCACCGCCAGCTGCTCGATGGGCGCATCCCCCAGCACTTCCACCAGGTCACGGCACAGGCTGCTGACCCGCGCCGCCTTGGCTGCATAGGCCGGGTCAGCAGCCAACAGGTGAGCATACTCGCGCACGAACGCGGCGCAGCCGCTTGCTGGGATCACGATGGCCTCGATGCCGGCCTCAACGGCTGGCCACCAGGCATCGATGCGCCTCCGTGCGCGCTGCAAGCCTTGCGCCTGGGCATTGAGGTGGTAGTCCACGGCTCCACAGCAACCTTCGGGCGGTGCAGGGGTCACGCTGATACCGAGGCGATCGAGCAGGCGCGCCGCCGCGGCGTTGGTCGCCGGTGACAATGCCGGTTGTACACACCCCTCGAGCATCAGGACACGCCGCGGATGGCGCACCGCCGGGCGCATCAGGCCAGCCGCCTTTTGCAAAGGCACCTTTTGCTGGGCCTGCGCCGGTAGCCAGGGGCGCAGGGCTTGGCCAGTTCGCAGCAGGGCCTTGAAAACGGCGGGGCGCACCATCGCAAAGCGCAGGCCGTGACGTAACAGGCGCTGGCCCAGTGGCCTTGGCACCTGCTGCTCCACGACGTCTCGGCCAATGTCCAGCAGGTCGTGGTAACGCACACCCGACGGGCAAGTGGTTTCGCAGCTGCGACACGACAGGCATCGGTCCAGGTGAGACTGAGTGCTGGTAGTGGCGGGCTGGCCTTCGAGCACCTGCTTGATCAGGTAGATACGCCCGCGCGGGCCATCGAGCTCATCGCCAAGCAGCTGGTAGGTGGGGCAGGTCGCGGTGCAGAAGCCGCAATGTACGCACGCGCGCAGGATGCGTTCTGCCTCCTCGGCGCGCTCGAGTGTGCGTGCGCTGTCACTCAGGTTGGTCTGCATGGGCTGCCCTCAGAGGTCCGGGTACAGACGGCCAGGATTGAAGATGCGCTTGGGGTCCAGTTGGGCCTTGAGGCTCCGGTGGTAGCGCATCAGCGGCTCCGACAAGGGCGGGTAGGGGGCCTGGCCTGGGGTGAGGCACAGCGCGTGGCCACCCGCCTGTTCGGCGATGCGGTGAATGGCATGGGCTGGGGCGTCTGTCCGCAGCCAGCGCTGGGCGCCTGCCCAGTCCAGCCATTGGCGTCCCGGCAGGTGCAGTTCCCCTGTTGCGAGGGGTACCGACACACGCCACAAGGGCTCGCTGCCCTGGGTGAAGAATGCCAGGCGCTGCTCACGCAGTTGCGTCCAGAACTCGCCGTCCACACACTCGCCCCCCAGGCGCTGGCAGGCCGACGCTACCGAACCCTCGCCACCTTCCAGGCGCACGAACAATGCTTGTCCATCGTGGCAGGCACCACTGAGCGGCAGTGGTTCCGAGCCCCAGCGCGTGAGCGCGGCCAAGGCCTGGCTCCGACCCATTCCAAGGCGCAGGCTTACGCAGTGCCGCGGCACGGGCAGGACTTTAAGCGACACCTCGGTCAGCACACCCAGGCAGCCGAAACTGCCTGCCAGCAACCGTGAAAGGTCATACCCGGCCACGTTTTTCATCACTTGGCCGCCGAAGCGCAGCACGCTGCCCTGGCCTGTGATGACCTGTGTGCCCAGCACGAAGTCACGGACCGATCCGGACCAGGGCCGCCTGGGCCCGGACAAGCCAGCCGCCACCATGCCGCCCAAGGTGGCACCCGGGCCCAGGTGCGGTGGCTCGCAAGCCAGCATCTGCCCCTTTTCCTGCAACGCCGCCTCGATGTCGCGCAACGGCGTACCGGCGCGAGCCGTCAGCACCAGCTCCGTGGGGTCGTAACTGACGATGCCGCGATGGCCGCGTGTATCGAGCACTTGCCCGTTGACGGCATGGCCGATCATAGCCTTGCTGCCACTGCCCTGGATGCGCAAGGGCGTACCGGCATCCAGCGCCTGGCGAACCTGCTCGAGCAACGCCTGGCTTGCATCCTGGTCCGTGCCCATCAAAACCGCTCCAGCGCAGGGAAGGGCAACTGCCCGTGGTGCACGCGCAGCGCACCGAATTCGGCGCAGCGGTGCAGCGTGGGAATGTTCTTGCCAGGGTTGAGCGAGCCCTGCGGGTCGAATGCAGCCTTGACGGCGTGAAACACCCGCAGCTCGTCATGGGTGAACTGGGCGCACATCTGGTTGATCTTCTCCCGGCCGACCCCATGCTCCCCGGTGATGCTCCCACCAACGGCCACGCACAGCTCCAGGATTTTTCCACCCAGGGACTCGGCCCGCTCCAGCTCGCCAGGCTGGTTGGCGTCGAACAGGATCAGCGGGTGCATATTGCCGTCACCTGCATGGAACACATTGGCCACCCGCAGCCCATGTTCGCGCGCCATTTCACTAATCCGCACCAGCACGCGGGGTAGCTCACGCCGCGGAATCGTACCGTCCATGCAGTAGTAGTCCGGGGACAAGCGGCCGACGGCAGGGAAGGCATTCTTGCGTCCTGCCCAGAACCGTGCACGCTGCGCCTCGTCACACGCCAGCCGCACCTCGCTGGCACCGGCCTGGGTGAACAGTGTGGCCACCCGTTCGCAGTCTTCGTGCACATCGGCCTCGACCCCGTCGAGTTCACACAAGAGGATGGCGGCTGCCTCCACCGGATACCCGGCATGGATGAAATCCTCGGCCGCCCGAATGGCCAGGTTATCCATCATTTCCAGGCCCCCGGGAATGATGCCGGCGGCAATGATGTGGGCAACGGATCGCGCGGCGTCCTCGACCCGGTCGAAGCTGGCCAGCAGGACCCGTGCCACGGGTGGCTTGGGTAGCAGCCGCACGGTCACCTCGGTGACGATCCCCAGCATGCCTTCGGAGCCGGTGAACAGCGCTAGAAGGTCGAACCCAGGGCTGTCGAGCGCCTCGCTGCCCAGGGTCAGCCGTTCACCTTCCACGGTCAACACCTCCAGTTTGAGGATGTTGTGAACGGTCAGACCGTACTTCAGGCAATGCACGCCGCCTGCGTTCTCAGCGACATTGCCGCCGATGGTGCAGGCGATCTGCGATGAAGGGTCGGGGGCGTAGTACAACCCGTAAGGGGCGGCGGCCTGGGAAATGGCCAAGTTGCGAACGCCCGGCTGGACGCGGGCGAAGCGGCCTTGGGGGCTGACTTCGAGAATACGATTGAGCCGCGCCATCACCAGCAACACGCCTTTGGCCAAGGGCATGGCACCGCCAGACAGCCCGGTCCCGGCACCGCGAGCCACGACCGGTACGGTGAGCCGGTGGCAAACCTGGAGCACACTCTGCACCTGGTCTACGCGCTCGGGTAACACCACCAGCAGCGGCACCGTACGGTACGCCGCCAGACCGTCGCATTCATACGGCTTGAGGTCTTCATCGCGGTGCAGCACCTGAAGGTCAGGCAGCGCATCGCGCAGGCACTGAATCAAAAGCTCGCGATCAACCGTCGGCAGCGCGCCGTCGACGCGTTCGTCATACAGCATCGTCATCTCACCTGGATGCGTTGTTCTTATAGGGTCATGACGAGTGTAGCCCCAGTCTGGACCTAGGGCTTGCGGGGCGGGCTACGACCGGCGCTGGCCACAATGAGGGCCAACGCCGGCGGCAGTCATTGCTGGGCGACCAGAGGATCGTCCTGGGAGAGGATGGCGCGAGCGAGTTCTTCATCGTTGACTTGCAGGCCGGGGTGGTCCTTGCGTGCTTGCTGCAAGGCAGCTTCCACGTAGGCACCACGAATGGCACCACCGCTGGCGACGAACGCAGACAGCTCGTCACGGGCAGGAATGATGCGTTTGTCATCCTTGAACGTTGAGTACAGCGAAGCCGAGACACCGGCCGAAGTGGCAATGTCGCGGCCGTCGACGCGGGCCATGGCAGCGCCGGCAGGCAATAGAAGCAGCAGTGCGGGTACGAGGGCAAGTTGGCGCATGTCGTGTTCTCCAATAGGTGAAGCCCAGGGGATTACCACTATTGGTGAGAGGCTACGCATGCAGGTGGAGTTCCCTCACCGAAGCGTTAGCCGATGGTCTGCTCAGGCGGGGCAGGGTTAGGCGGGTCAACGGGCCTGGCCGACATCGACGTCAGGCCCGGATTGACCGCATCGCCATCCGCGTGCTCTGCTCAGCGGCCTACCCCGACAGCCATCGAGGGCTGCACCATGTCCGAGTACACGCTGCATTGTTTCGCCGAATCCGGCAATGCCTACAAGGCTGCGCTGATGCTCGAACTGACCGGCCAGGACTGGCAGCCGGTGTTCGTGGACTTCTTCAATGGCCAGACCCGCGACCCGATGTGGCGCGACGAGGTGAACGAGCAGGGTGAGGTGCCGGTGCTGATGCATGGGGGCACCTGCTTGACCCAGTCGGCGTTGATCCTCGACTACTTGAGCGCACAAACAGGCCAGTTCGGCCCCCAGAGTGAAGAAGAGCGGCGTGAGATCTGGCGCTGGATGCTGTTCGACAACCACAAGTTCACCAGCTACTACGCGGCGCTGCGCTTTTTGTTGTGCCTGAAGAAGACGGGCGAAACCGAGGTGACGACGTTCCTGCGCGAGCGGGCCGCCGCGGCCTACCGCATCGTCGATGCGCACCTGGCCGGCACACCGTTCATGGTCGGCGCGCGGGTGACCATCGCCGACTTGTCGCTGGCCGGTTATGTGTTCATGCCCGAGGATACCGGCATGAACGTGCAGCAGTACACGCACATCGAAGCCTGGAAAGCGCGACTGCAGGCGTTGCCGGGGTGGCAGCACCCCTACGATCTGATGCCCCGCGTTGCACCCTGAACGCAAGGCCTGACCGCCTGCGGGCTTTGCTTTCAGCCGTGGGCAGGTGACTTGCCCGCCGAGCTGCCGGCGTATTCGGGCTTCAGATGACCTTGTTCGTCCAGCAGGTAGGCATCCATGACCTCGCGCACTACCGGGCCTGCCACCCGCCCACCGGCTTCGCCGTTTTCGATCATCACCGCCACGACCACGCTGGGGTGCTCGGCCGGGGCGAACCCGACGAACAAGGCGTTGTCACGGTGTCGTTCCAGGGTCTTGTTGCGGTTGTAGCGTTCCCCTTGCTTGATGGCCACCACCTGGGCCGTACCGCTCTTGCCGGCAATGCGGTATTGCGCGCCAGCGGCGGCAGCGCGCGCGATGCCGCGCGGGTCGTGCATGACCATTTGCATACCCTGGCTCACCTGATCCCAGGCGCGTTTGTCGTGCAGCACGATATCGGGCATGGGGTTAGGGTCGATGGGCGCATCGCCACCGACGGTCATCGCCAGGTGCGGGCGATGCCATACGCCTTTGCTGGCCAGCAGGCTGGTGGCTTGCGCCAGTTGCAATGGCGTGACCTGCATGTAGCCCTGACCAATACCCAGGATCAACGTTTCACCGGGGAACCAGGGCTGTCGGCGGGTCGCGCGCTTCCATTCGGCCGAAGGCATCAGCCCGGCCGCTTCTTCGAACATGTCCAGCGACACCTTCTGGCCAAGGCCGAATTCGGCCATGTAGTCGTGCAGGCGCTCGATACCCAGTTTGTGCGCCAGGTCGTAGAAGTAGGTGTCGTTGGAACGCATGATCGCGGTGTACATGTCCACCCAGCCATCACCGCTGCGGTTCCAGTTACGGTATTTGTGATCGTAGTTGGGCAACTCGTAGTAACCCGGGTCGAACACGCGGTTGGCCGGCGTGATCACGCCGCTGTCCAGCCCGGCAATGGCCACTTCGGGTTTGACCGTCGACCCTGGGGCATACAGCCCGCGCAGCACGCGGTTGAACAAGGGGCGGTCGATGGAGTCGCGCAGTTGTGCGTACTGCTTGAAGCTAATGCCCTTGACGAACAGGTTGGGATCGAACCCCGGGTTGCTGACCATCGCCAGCACATCGCCGTTGGCCGGGTCCAGCACCACCACCGAGCCTCGGCGCTCGCCCAGGGCCTTTTCCGCCGCCAGTTGCAGGTGGGCATCGAGGGTCAGCACGATGTCCTGGCCTGGCGTGGGGGCCTTGTGATTGAGCACACGCATCACCCGGCCCTGGGCGTTGGTCTCGACTTCCTCGTAGCCTACGTGGCCGTGCAACTGACTTTCATAGAAACGTTCGATGCCCGTCTTGCCGATCGACTGAGTCCCCCGGTACTCGGTGCTGTCCAGGGTCTTGGCCTCTTTTTCGTTGATGCGGCCTACGTAGCCTACCGAATGGGCAAAGTGCTCGCCCAGCGGGTATTCGCGAATGAATTGCGGCTCCACCTCAAGGCCCGGCAGCCGGAACTGGTTGACGGCAATCAAGGCAATCTGCTGTTCGTTCAACCCCACCATCAAGGTGACCGGCTCGAAGGGTTTGCGCCCGCGTCGCAGGTCCTTGTCGAACTGTTTGCGGTCCTCGTCATCCAGCCCCAGCACCTGGGTCAGGGTGTCGAGCACCTTGGCGCTGTCGCCGCCGGTCCGTTCACGGGTCATGGTCAGGTCGAAGCTGGGCTTGTTGTCGGCCAGCACAGTGCCATTGCGGTCGTAGATCAAGCCTCGCTCGGGTGCGATCGGCAGCACATGGACGCGATTGTTCTCCGACACGGCGCTTTGCTGGTCATGCTGGATGACTTGCAGCACATACAACCGACCAATCAGGATGGCGACCAGGCTGAAGACCAGCGCAGCGCAGGCCAGGAGCCGGCGGTTGACCAGGTGCTTTTCCTTTTCATGGTCCTTGAGGGGGATCGGTTGGGGCATGGGCTCTGTCTGTAGAAGGCTGGGCGGGCAGGCGTTGGTAACGGGCTGGTGCCGGGTGGGGCAGTGATGCTACGCAAGCTGCATGCCCGCCTCAAGGCGCCGCGCAGCGCGGTGAGGTGGGCCGCGCCCAGGCCGCCCGAGCCTGCGGGGCTCAAGCCTGCATGAAGATTTGTTCATCAGCCTGGTTGAGCACCGTCGTGCATGAGCGGGTTGGGCTTCAACGCGCTTGTCAGGCCCAGGCGGGTATACTCCATGGCTTTTTCATGACGGAAGGTGCTCATGCGTCAGGTCCTGCTCATCGTGGACGTCCAGTCCACATTCAGCCCGCCGGAATGGTTGGTCGACGGCCTGCGACTGCTTTCGGCCAACATACCTACCATCGCCTCGGTCGAGTTGCACGATGAGCGAGTGACACCTTTCGAGCGGCAATTGGGCTGGCACCCGACTGCCCAGGATGAAAGCCTGATCGAAGCCGATCGGGTGTTCATCAAGCATGGTTACGGACCGGGTAAAGAGATGATCGAGTACCTGCGCGGTCTCGGGGTGGAGCGTGTGCTGGTGAGCGGTTTGCAGACCGACACCTGTGTGCTGGCAGCCGGTTTCGCGCTGTTCGACGCCGGGTTGATGCCGACTCTGGTGACCGACATGACTGTCGGCTCCTCGCTGGATCGTTCGGCGAAGTTGGGCATCGCCTTGTGGGAGCATCATTTCCGTCAGGTCATCACGTCCGCCGAAGTGCTGGCTGAGCTGGCCTAGCCGGGCAATCCTTGAGGGACCGGCCCGGCTGAGTGCCAGCGTTTCAGGCGACGTCCACCAGCACGATCTCGCTGTCTTCCAGGGCGGTGACCTGCAGCAGCGTTTCTTCGGCGATGGCCACGCCGTCCCGGGCATTGGCGTGCAGCCCATTGACCTCGATGCGGCCCTTGGCCGGGACGAGGTAACCGCGACGCTTGGGGTCGAACCGGTACTCGGCGGTTTCCCCGGCGCGCAGCGTTGCGGCGACCAGGCGGGCATCGGTACGAATCTGCAGGCTGCCTTCATCGCCATCTCTGCCACTGGCCAGGGTCACGAAGCCTTCGCCGCGTTCACCCTTGGGAAACGGGCGTGTACCCCAGGACGGTGCATCACCAGTGCGCTCGGGCACGATCCAGATCTGGAAAATACGCGCCTCGCTGTCCTCTTGGTTGTACTCACTGTGCGCGATCCCCGTGCCGGCGCTCATCACTTGCACGTCGCCAGCCTCGGTCCGGCCCTTGTTGCCCAGGTTGTCTTCATGGGTAATGGCCCCTTCGCGGACGTAGGTGATGATTTCCATGTCCCGGTGAGGGTGGGGTGCGAACCCGCTGCCAGCGGCGATGATGTCGTCGTTCCAGACTCGCAGGTTGCCCCAGTGCATGCGGGCTGGGTCGTAGTACTCGGCGAAGGAGAAGTGATGGTGCGCATCGAGCCAGCCGTGGTTGGCAGCACCAAGGGTGTTGAATGGTCGTAGTTGAAGCATGATTGGACTCCTTCAAAAGGTGGAATAGGGCCATCATGCGCTTATGAAACATCTAAAATAAGCGTAAATATCGGCTCTATTTTATCGTTTTAGTCGATATATCTCTTGAGCCATCGTCCAAAATTGCCGTTGCCGTTGCCGTTGCCGTTGCCGTTGCCGTTGCCGTTGCCGTTGCCGTTGCCGTTGCCGTTGCCGTTGCCGTTGCTTTGGCTTTTGCTTCTAAGCGCGCGGTAGCCCAGGCG
>NZ_JBJJMO010000068.1:0-22980 GCF_046231935.1 Pseudomonas sp. KCJK9111
GGGTGACTGTGCGCCACCCTCGCCAATGAATACCTAAACGGTTTCAACCGCCCACACCAACGAAAAACTACGTGGTAGCAGCAACATCATTGAAAGGCCGCAGTGGCCCTCCCGCCAGCTGCAAATCAATAATCGTCCTTATCAAACCGCCGCGCTTCACGCTGCAGCTGATACACAAAACTCTCCACCTTGCGCTGGGCAGGCCCACTGAGGTTATGAAAGCGAACCCCAGCGAACGTGGTATTGATCCGCTCTTCATAATGCAGATGGCGCAACTCGACCATGGTATCTACCAACCCAAGCGGTGCGCCGGCCTTGAAGCGTTCATACACCTGACCCAACTGCAGGCGATCCTCGACATTCCCATCAAAGCGCAGCTTGCACCCGGTAGCCGAAACATCCAGCAATTTGCCACGCAAGGCACCGTTGCCCTTGAGGTGCGTGCCATCGAGCATGATGTCCACCAGCTGCGACAGCTTCAGCGCGGCACGAAATGCGTTGCGGCGCTGGTGATAGGTCATCTCCAGCGGCAGCCCGCCACGGTAGCAGCGATGACCGTCCACTTCGCTGATGCGCAGGCCGTGGGTGCATTCCCAGGCAATGCGCACACCGTCGTGGAAGCCTTCCACCCGGAAATGCTCGCCGTTTTCGATGAATTTCTCACCGTCACGGGGGATCAGCTCGTCAAGCGCCAGCACATTGTTTTCCCGGTCCACGTCCACCACGTAACTCTGGAAACGATGGCCTCGGTCATGGAAGGTGATGATCAGGGGGTCGTGGCTGTCCTGGAGCTGCCGTAAATTGGCCGCAATTTCCAAGGGTGTGCTCAGCACCTTGGGCGGTTGCGGGGCATCGGATTCATTGAACACGGCTTGACGTTCTCCAGGCAAAAGCGACACAGGCAATTAACAGCATTTTGCCAGTATGTGCGGTGCCTTGATAGGGAAATCACACTTGGCTGAGGGCGCGCGGCTTGGTCAGGGGCGAGGTGCTGCCACGGCTGTTGTAGAGCGACGGCGAGTCGCCGCCCATGAGGATGCGGACCTGATTATTGGTGACCTGTTGCTGGACCTGAATGATACGGCCATTGGTCGAGTTGACCTGCTGACAGGCGTCCATCAGCTGCGCCAGCGTATCGAGTCGCTCCAGCATCACGTCACCGTGGGGCGATTGCGCCGCCACCGCCTGTACGCCGGCGCGGTCTGCGCTCAGGCCCAGGTCGCTCAGCAACTGGCCACGGCGCTGGCCATGCTGTTCGAGCAGAATGATCAGCGACTGTTTGCGCGCCAGGATCTGCTCGAGCAACTGCATGTCGCGACCGTGCAGCGCGACAGCCTCGTTCTGCAGCAGCTCGAGCAGCTCCTGCATCGGGGCGATGTCTTGTTCGATCAATTGCAGCAGGGTGGTGTCGTGCATGGCTAACTCCCGGTTTTCAAGCGTCCATTGAAGTCAGCGCACCCGACGGTCAACGCTGTGCTTCGAAATCGAGCAGCTTGCTGGCGACACGGCCGGCATCGACCTTGTAGCTGCCATCGGCAATGGCCTGTTTGAGCTGGGCTACCTTGGCGCTGTTGACGACGGGTTCATCGCGCAGCTTGTCGCTGATCTTTTGCAACTGCTGGGCCTCTGGGCTCAGGTGCACGGCTTCTCCGCTTGCACCCGTACCCTTTACTGTTTCCTGGCTGGCAGCCGGCTTTTCAGTGCTGCCAGGGGCATTGCTGCCGCGTACACCGCCGGTGACGGCCGGGGAATTATTCAAACGACTGAAGTCGATGACCATGATCAGAAAACCTCTGGGTTTATGGACGCTTGCCTTGTTTTCGGCCAACTCACGATAAACTTTAGGCACAAATGCGTGGCTGTCTTGAGCGACAGCCTGTTACCCGTTTTCTGACACAGTCTAAAAAAAGCGGTTCCCCGGCGCCAGCGGCTTCCGCCCGCTGGCCTACATGCTCACCTCGACCTGGCCCGGGCCGGTCACCATGGCCTTGACCACGCGTTTGGAATTGAGGTTGCGCACCCGAATCTGCTCGCTGATGCCGCCTTTGCTCAGCGCCTCGCCAGGCATGCGCACGCTCAACGTGCCACTGCGGGCAACGATCACCACATGATCGCCCTTGCGCACCACCTCCGCCTGCTCCAGGTGTTGAGGCGTCAGCACCTGATCCATCACCGTCGGGCGCAGCATCTTCATCCCGACCGCCTGGCCCAGATCGGTCAGAAACCCTTGGCCCAGCGTGCCGACGTCCCGTTCGCGCAGGGCCACATCGCCTTCGCTCACCACGTTGTCCCGTCGCAGCGGGCGGGTGACCACGACCACCTCGCGGAACAGGCGAACGGTGGCGGGCACGAACACGGTCCAGGGCGCCGCGCCGTCGCAACGTACACGCACCGTCACCCGCCCCAGCGGCACGCTCGGGCTTTCCAGCGAAGCGTCGAGCGCCTGGCTGCACAAGGGCATGCGCAACCTTGGGTCCAACGGGTTCACCTGGATCTCGTAGCGGCCGGCCGTTTGGGTCGTGGCGAGATAATCTTCGACGGTGAACTCAAGAAACCCTTGGGTGACACCGATAAGCTGTTCAGGCATGGTGAACGCGTCCGCCCAGGTGCGAACCGGTACCAGCAGGCACAATGCGGCCAGCAAGCCAGCCAGCAGGCGCGTCAATCGTCGGGAAACTGTCGTTTTCATGTACATGGCGCTCAAAAAAGCAAAGCCCGTGCCGACTTCTTGAGTAAGTGGCAACGAATGGCTGACAGGTAAGGAGTTCGGCATGGCGGGGGTTATGGATTCGGTCAACCAGCGCACACAGCTGGTAGGGCAGAATCGCCTGGAACTGCTGCTGTTCCGCCTCAACGGCGAACAGCTTTATGGCATCAACGTTTTCAAGGTCAGAGAAGTGCTGCAATGCCCTGCGCTGACCATACTGCCCAAGGCGCACCCGGTGGTGCGCGGCGTCGCCAACATCCGCGGGGCGACGATTCCGATTCTTGACCTGTCGATGGCCACCGGCCTGCGCCCGTTGCAGGAGGACACGCGCAGCAGTTTCGTGATCATTACCGAGTACAACACCAAGACCCAGGGCTTTCTGGTGCACTCGGTCGAGCGCATCGTCAACATGAACTGGGAGGAAATCCACCCGCCACCCAAGGGGACCGGCCGCGATCATTACCTGACGGCAGTCACGCGGGTGGACAACCGCATGGTCGAGATCATCGACGTGGAGAAGGTGCTGGCCGAGGTCGCGCCGTCTTCGGAGGCGGTGTCGGCGGGGGTGGTGGACGCCGAGGTGCAGGACAAGGCCGTGATGCTGCGGGTGTTGACCGTCGACGATTCGTCAGTGGCACGCAAGCAGGTCAGCCGTTGCTTGCAGACGGTTGGCGTCGAGGTGGTTGCCCTCAATGACGGTCGCCAGGCCTTGAACTACCTGCGCCAATTGGTGGACGAAGGCAAGAAGCCCGAAGAAGAGTTTCTGATGATGATTTCCGACATCGAAATGCCGGAAATGGACGGCTATACCCTGACAGCGGAAATTCGCAGCGACCCGCGCATGCAAAAGCTGCACATCTGCCTGCATACTTCCCTGTCCGGGGTGTTCAACCAGGCGATGGTCAAGAAAGTGGGCGCCGATGATTTCCTGGCCAAGTTCCGGCCGGATGATCTGGCCCAGCGCGTGGTTGACCGGATCAAGGCAGCACATTGAAAGGCGCCGGGGTTCGCCCCGGCCACAGTGATTGAAAAGAGGCGGCAGCAGTGTCTACGGGTAATTTGGATTTCGAACAGTTCCGGGTGTTTCTGGAAAAAGCCTGTGGCATCTTGCTGGGCGAGAATAAGCAGTACCTGGTGTCCAGCCGCCTCAACAAGTTGATGGAGCAGCAGGGCATCAAGAGCCTGGGCGAGCTGGTGCAGCGCATCCAGGCCCAGCCGCGTGGCGGCCTGCGAGAGCAGGTGGTCGATGCCATGACCACCAACGAAACCCTGTGGTTTCGCGATACCTACCCGTTCGAGGTGCTCAAGAACAAGGTCATCCCCGAGTTCATCCGCAACAACCCCGGCCAGCGCCTGCGCATGTGGTCGGCGGCGTGCTCTTCGGGCCAGGAGCCGTACTCCATCTCCATGGCCATCGACGAGTTCGAACGCAGCAACCTGGGCCAGCTGAAAATGGGCGCGCAGATCGTCGCGACCGACCTGTCGGGCACCATGCTCAACAACTGCAAGACTGGCGAGTACGACAGCCTGGCGATCGCCCGCGGCTTGTCGGCCGAGCGCCTGCAGCGCTACTTCGACCCCAAGGGGCCGGGGCGCTGGGCGATCAAGCCAGCGATTCGCAACCGGGTAGAGTTCCGCTCGTTCAACTTGCTCGACAGCTATGCAAGCCTGGGCAAGTTCGACATCGTGTTCTGCCGCAACGTGTTGATCTACTTCTCGGCCCAGGTCAAGAAAGACATCCTGCTGCGCATTCACAGCACCCTCAAGCCAGGCGGGTACCTGTTCCTGGGCGCATCCGAGGCCCTCAACGGCCTGCCGGACCATTACCAGATGGTGCAGTGCAGCCCGGGCATCATCTATCAGGCCAAATAGGCCCATGCCGTATGTGCCGCTGACCAGGCGATGCCTTGTCAGCGGCTTTCAATGAGTCGGCCCTGTCGCTGACGTCAATTTTTTGTTTTGCCGCTCATGGGCTCATATTTTTGCCGCTTGTGGCCATTGGGCCGCGTGCGGTTTGCCGCTTTTCTGGCATAGCGCCCCTTTGAACAGGGCTGCAAGGCCTTGAATACGGGCTTTGCCGATGTTGGCACAAGCCTTGCTAAAACCTTCGGCAACGACACTCTGGTCAACCGCTGAAGGTTTCCCCGACATGAGCATCAGCTTCGACAAGGCGCTTGGTATCCATGAAAAGGCCCTGGGCTTTCGCGCGCAACGCGCCGAAGTGCTGG
Source organism: Pseudomonas sp. KCJK9111 (assembly GCF_046231935.1). Lineage (NCBI taxonomy): Bacteria > Pseudomonadati > Pseudomonadota > Gammaproteobacteria > Pseudomonadales > Pseudomonadaceae > Pseudomonas > Pseudomonas sp. KCJK9111. The sequence goes on from NZ_JBJJMO010000068.1 coordinate 4,936, forward strand.
CCAACAACATTGCCAATGCCGACACCCCCAACTACAAGGCCCGTGACCTGGACTTCGCCTCGGTGCTGGCCGCTGAAAGCGACAAGCAGCACAACGGCGGCCGCTTCGGCCTGGAGCGCACCAACAGCCGGCACATCGAGGCCGACGGCGTGGCGCTGAGCGACGAAGCCCTCAAGTACCGCACGCCGATGCAGCCTTCGATCGACCAGAACACCGTGGACGCGCAGATCGAGCAGTCGAATTACACCGAAAACGCGATTGGCTTCCAGGCCAGCTTCACGTTGCTCAACAGTAAATTCAAAGGGCTGGTGTCAGCCCTGCGGGGAGAATGACCATGTCCCTTTCCAGCGTCTTCAACATTGCCGGTTCCGGCATGAGCGCGCAGAACACGCGCCTGAACACCGTCGCCTCCAACATTGCCAACGCCGAGACGGTCTCGTCGAGCATCGACCAGACCTACCGCGCTCGCCACCCCGTGTTCGCCACCACGTTCCAGAACACCCAGGCCGGCACCAGCCAGTCGCTGTTCGAGGACCAGGGCGAGGCAGGGCAGGGCGTGCAAGTAACCGGCATCGTCGAGGACCAGAGCAACCTCGAGGCCCGCTACGAGCCTAGCCACCCGGCGGCGAACAAGGACGGCTACGTGTATTACCCCAACGTCAACGTGGTCGAGGAGATGGCTGACATGATCTCGGCCAGCCGCGCGTTCCAGACCAATGCCGAGTTGATGAACACGGCCAAGAGCATGATGCAGAAGGTGCTGACCCTGGGTCAGTGATAGGACGCCGACATGACCACCACCAATGCCACAGGCGAAGTCGGGAGTAGCTACCTGAACTCGCTGCAGCGAAAAGAAAGCAAGAACGACGAAAAGACCGGCGCCGCCGGCAGTGCACTGGGCAAAGATGCCTTCCTGCAGCTGCTGGTCACCCAGATGAAGAATCAGAACCCCCTGGACCCGCAGCAGAACGGCGAGTTCGTGGCGCAGTTGGCCCAGTTCAGCAGCCTGGAAGGTATCCAGACCCTCAACAACTCGGTCGGCTACATCGCCGGTGCGTTCCAGTCGTCCCAGGCCTTGCAGGCGTCGTCGCTGGTCGGGCGCAACGTGATCGTGCAGACCGACAAGGCCATTGTCGACACCAGCAAGGACATGAAGGGCTCGGTGAACCTGACCGGCTCGAGCACCGCCACCTCGGTGGGGGTGTACGACAAGGACGGTAAGCTGGTGCGCACTCTCGACCTGGGCAGCCAGGCAGGCGGCAAGGTGGACTTCACCTGGGATGGCAAGGATGACGCCGGTGAGGCCCTGCCGGCCGGCACCTACAGCTTCAAGGCCACCGCCTCGATCAACGGCACGGCCACGGCCATGACCACCAACCTGCCGGCCACCGTCACCAGCGTGACCATGGGCACCAACGGCGGCGAAATGTCGCTGAACCTGGCAGGGCTGGGCAGCGTTCCACTTTCCACCATTCAAAGCATCGGCATCTAGGGCCTAGCGCACATCTTCAGGAGTTAGCGTATGTCTTACAACATTGGCTTAAGTGGCCTCAATGCAGCCAACAAGGCCCTGAACGTAACCGGCAACAACATTGCCAACGTCGCCACCACCGGCTTCAAGGCCTCGCGTGCCGAGTTCGCCGACCAGTACTCAAGCTCCATTCGCGGCACCAGCGCCGGCCGTACCGCCATTGGTACCGGCGTAAGAACAGCCGCCATTTCCCAGCAGTTCAGCTCCGGCAACATCAACGGCACCGGCCAGGCGCTGGACATGGCCATCGACGGCAACGGCTTCTTCGCGCTCAATGACAACGGCTCGAAGATCTATACCCGGGCCGGGGCGTTCTACAGCGACAAGCAGGGCTTCGTCGTCAACGCAGGCGGCGCCAACCTGCAAGGTTATGGCGTCGACGAGAATGGCCAAGTGGTCCAGGGTGTCTTGACCAACCTTCAGATCGACACGGCCAACCTCACCCCCAAGGCCACGTCCAAGATCGAGCAGACGGTCAACCTCAAGTCCAGCGATGGCGCGCCGACGGTCACCCCGTTCGACCCAGCCGACGTCAAGAGCTACAACTTCACGTTCTCCAGCGACGTCTACGACAGCCAGGGCAATGCGCACCAGTTGAACCAGTACTTCATCAAGGATGACACGTCCAATTCCTGGAAGATGTACAGCACCATCGACGGTCGCAACCCACAGGATCCGACCTCCACGCAGCCGCTGATCAATGACCTGCCATTCAAGTCCGACGGCACGCTCAACGCCGATGCCCTCACGCCTGGGCCGGTGGCCGGTGGCCTGTCGATCAATGCGAACAAGACTTTCAACCTGGACAACTGGATCCCCGCGCAGAAGAACGCTGCCGGCCAGTGGTCAGCCAACGGCGCCAATGCCAACCCCGGCGGCGTCAGCCTCGACATGCTGGGCATGACCCAGTACAACGCCGCCTCGGCCGTGACCGCCAAGGATCAGGACGGGTTCGCTACGGGTGAGCTGTCCAGCCTGTCGGTAGACAAGGGCGGCTTCCTGTTCGCCAACTTCACCAATGGCAAGAACAAAGTCATCGGCCAGGTCGCCATCGCTAGCTTCGCCAACATGCAGGGCCTGACGCCGATCGGCGGCACCAACTGGCAGGAGTCCTTTTCGTCGGGTGTCCCGGTGATCGGCGCGCCGGACACCGGCACCCTGGGCCAGATTGCAGGTTCCTCGCTGGAAGATTCCAACGTCGACCTGACCGGCGAGCTGGTGAACTTGATCAAGGCGCAGAGCAACTACCAGGCCAACGCCAAGACGATTTCCACCGAAAGCACCATCATGCAAACCATCATCCAGATGAGCTGATGGGGTGCCGAGGCGTGACACTCAGGGTTCAAGAGCAGTGTCGATGAAGCATGCCTGGCTGTTGTCCTTCCTGCTGGTGATAGGGGGCGGCAGTGCCCACTGGGCAGAGGCCGCCCCAAGGCCTTTCTTCCTATGGCAAAGCCTGGTCACCGGGCGATACATCTGCGTCCAAGGCAACCCGGGTTCAGGCTGGACCCGGTTTGCCGGCCCCTACAAAAACGGCGCCTGCCGCGATCACTGATCCAGGCGCTTTTGATCCGATGCCAACAAACTGACACCGACGGTAAAGCCGTCGCGCTGAAGTGCCCGATTCACCGGTGTGCAAAGCTGGTTCGATTATTGCTAGACCCTGCCTGATGACAGCGCGGTACTGGCGCGCGGAGGAGATGCTGTGGACAAATTGCTTTACGTGGCCATGACCGGCGCCAGCCAGAACGCGCTGGCCCAGAAGGCCCACGCCAACAATCTGGCGAACGTTTCCACCAACGGTTTCCAGCGCGACCTGGAGCAGGCCCGCTCGATGCCGGTCTTTGGCGACAGCTTCCCGGCGCGGGCCTTTGCCCTGACCGAGCGTCCAGCCACCGACTTTAGCGAAGGGCCGATGATCGAAACCGGTCGCGACCTGGACGTGGCTGTGAGCGGGCATGGCTTTATCGCCGTGCAGGCCCCTGACGGCAGCGAAGCCTATGTGCGTACCGGCAGCCTGAACATCGACGCCCTTGGCGTGTTGCGCGCCGGCAACGGCATGCCGGTGATCGGCAACGGCGGCCCGATTGCCATTCCACCTGAGCAGAAGGTGGAAGTGGGTGCCGACGGCACCATCAGCATCCGCTCCATGGGCGAAGACCCGCGGGTGATGGCCGAAGTCGACCGCATCAAGCTGGTCAACCCGGACACCAAGGGGTTGAACAAAGGTGCAGACGGCCTGATTCACACCGCCAGCGGCCAGCCGGCCGATGCCGACGTCAATGTTCGCGTGGTCTCGGGCTTTCTTGAAGGCAGCAACGTCAACGCGGTGGAAGAGATGACCTCGGTGCTGGCGTTGTCCCGCCAGTTCGAGCTGCACGTGAAAATGATGAGCGCGGCCAAGGAAGGCGATGAAGCCATGGCGCGGGTTTTGCAAATCGGCTAATGACATTTGAACGGGTGCCGTAAAACAGGCGCGCGAGGAGAACTTACATGCTTCCAGCTCTATGGGTCGCCAAAACCGGCCTGTCCGCCCAGGACACCAACCTGACGGTGATTTCCAACAACCTGGCCAACGTGTCGACCACCGGCTTCAAACGTGATCGCGCCGAGTTCCAGGACCTGCTGTACCAGATCCGTCGCCAGCCAGGTGCCCAGTCCACCCAGGACAGCCAGCTGCCCTCCGGCTTGCAGGTAGGTACTGGCGTGCGCATTGTCGGCACCCAGAAAAGCTTCGTGGCTGGCAGCCTGCAGACCACCGAGAACCCGCTGGACATGGCGGTCAATGGTCGCGGTTTCTTCCAGATCCTGCAGCCAGATGGCACGGTTTCGTACACCCGTGACGGCACCTTCCACCTCAACTCCGATGGCCAGATCGTCACCGCCAACGGCTATGCCCTGGAGCCTGCCATCGTCGTGCCCAACGACGCGCAGACCTTCACCGTCGGCCAGGACGGTACCGTATCGATCACCACCGCCGGCAACCAGGCCGCCCAGGTGATCGGCAACATCCAGACCGCCGACTTCATCAACCCGGCGGGCCTGCAGGCCATTGGTGGCAACCTGTTCCTGGAAACGGCCGCCAGCGGCGCCCCCCAGGTCGGCACCCCGGGCCTGAACGGCTTCGGTACCACCTTGCAGCAAACCCTGGAGAACTCCAACGTCAGCACCGTGGAAGAGCTGGTGAACATGATCACCACCCAGCGCGCCTACGAGATGAACTCCAAGGTCATTTCTGCCGCCAACTCGATGCTGCAGACCGTTACCCAGCAGCTGTGATCCCAGCAACTTCCGTAGCACCCGTGAGGTATGCATCATGAATCGTCTGTTGTCCGTTTTCGCCCTGGGCGGTGCGGTGTTGCTTGCAGGCTGCGTCGCCCCCGCGGCCAAGCCCAACGACCCGTACTATGCGCCGGTGCTCCCGCGCACCCCTTTGCCGGCAGCGGCCAACAACGGTTCGATCTACCAGGCCGGTTTCGAGCAGAACCTGTATGGCGACCGCAAGGCATTCCGCGTGGGTGACATCATCACCATCACCCTGAACGAGCGCACCTCGGCCAGCAAGAACGCAGGTTCCCAGATCCAGAAGAACAGCAAGGCCAGCCTTGGCCTGTCGTCGCTGTTCGGGGCCAGGCCGAACACCAACAACCCGTTCGGCGGCGGCGACCTGTCGCTCGATGCCGGCTACAGCGGTGATCGCACCACCAAGGGCGACAGCAAGGCCACCCAGGGCAACACCTTGACCGGCTCGGTGACCGTTACCGTGGCCGAAGTGCTGCCCAATGGCATCATCGCCGTGCGCGGTGAGAAGTGGCTGACCCTGAACACCGGTGAAGAGCTGGTGCGCATCGCCGGGCTCATCCGCGCCGACGACATCGCCACCGACAACACCGTACCGTCCACGCGGGTGGCCGATGCGCGCATCACCTATTCCGGCACCGGCTCGTTTGCCGATGCCAGCCAGCCCGGGTGGCTGGACCGCTTCTTCATGAGCCCGCTTTGGCCCTTCTGAGTACCCTGACCATGCTCAACCTGAGGCAACTGCTCACCGCCACCTTGCTGCTGACCTGCGCCTGCGCCGCGCAAGCCGAGCGCCTGAAGGACATCGCCAGCATCTCGGGCGTACGTTCCAACCAGTTGATCGGCTACGGCCTGGTGGTCGGCCTGAACGGTACCGGCGACCAGACCACGCAAACGCCTTTCACCGTGCAGACGTTCAACAACATGCTGTCGCAGTTCGGCATCAAGGTGCCGCCTGGATCGGGCAACGTGCAGTTGAAGAACGTTGCCGCAGTATCAGTGCATGCCGACTTGCCGGCCTTCGCCAAGCCAGGGCAGGTGGTGGACATCACTGTGTCGTCGATCGGTAACTCCAAGAGCCTGCGTGGGGGCAGCTTGTTGATGACCCCGCTCAAGGGGATCGACGGCAATGTCTACGCCATCGCCCAGGGCAACCTGGTGGTGGGCGGCTTCGATGCCGAAGGGCGCGACGGCTCGCGGATCACCGTCAACGTGCCGTCTGCCGGCCGTATCCCGGGCGGCGCCAGCGTCGAGCGGGCAGTACCAAGCGGTTTCAACCAGGGCAACACCCTGACCCTGAACCTCAACCGCCCCGACTTCACCACCGCCAAGCACATCGTCGACAAGGTCAACGACCTGCTCGGCCCTGGCGTGGCCCAGGCCGTGGATGGCGGTTCGGTGCGCGTGAGCGCGCCGATGGACCCCAGCCAGCGGGTGGACTACCTGTCGATCCTGGAAAACCTGGAAATCGACCCGGGCCAGGCAGTGGCCAAGGTGATCATCAACTCGCGTACCGGCACTATCGTCATCGGCCAGAACGTCAAGGTATCGCCGGCGGCGGTGACCCACGGCAGCCTGACCGTGACCATCACCGAAGACCCCATCGTCAGCCAGCCGGGCCCGCTCTCCAATGGCCAGACCGCCGTGGTACCCCGCTCGCGGGTCAACGCCGAGCAGGAAGCCAAGCCGATGTTCAAGTTCGGCCCGGGTACCACGCTGGATGAAATCGTCCGGGCGGTGAACCAGGTGGGCGCCGCGCCCGGTGACCTGATGGCCATTCTCGAAGCCCTGAAACAGGCCGGCGCCTTGCAGGCCGACCTGATCGTGATCTGAGGACGGCGTCGATGAACAGCAAGAGCCTGGTTTCCGGCAGTGTCGACAGCGGTGCCTTCACCGACCTCAACCGCCTCAACGCCCTCAAGCACGGTGATCGCGACAGCGAAGCCAACGTGCGCAAGGTGGCCCAGGAGTTCGAGTCGATGTTCATCAGCGAGATGCTCAAGGCCTCGCGCAAGGCCAGCGATGTCCTGGCCGACGACAACCCGATGAACACCGAGACGGTCAAGCAGTACCGGGACATGTACGACCAGCAGTTGTCGGTGAGCATGTCCCGCGAGGGTGGCGGTATCGGCCTGCAGGATGTGCTGGTACGCCAGCTGACCAAAAGCCGCAGCGCCGCCGCCAATACCAGCCCGTTCCCGCGTGGCCAGGCCGGCCCGGTGTTGTGGGGTAGCAAGGTCGCAGACCCGGTCCACGCCACCCAAGCGGCCAGCACCCGCAACGACGTCGCCGCGCTCAATGCGCGGCGCCTGGCGTTGCCCAGCCGCCTGACCGACCGCCTGCTGGCCGGCATCGTGCCTACTGCGGCCACGGCGCCCGTCGGCGCGGCCCCCGCAGCCCCCGTGCGCGACGGCCAGCAGCCGGCCAAGGCCTTTGCCGTGCCCGAGAACGGGCTGCGCATTACCGGCCGTGCCATTGCCCAGCCGCCGCTGGCACCGAAAAAGGCCTTCACCGACAGCGATTCGTTCATCGCCACCATGCTGCCAATGGCCGAGCAGGCCGCCAAGCGCATCGGTATCGACCCGCGCTACCTGGTCGCCCAGGCTGCGCTGGAAACCGGTTGGGGCAAGTCGGTCATGCGCAACAGCGATGGCAGCAGCAGCCACAACCTGTTCGGCATCAAGGCCACCGGCAACTGGCAGGGCGAGCAGGCCAGGGCCATCACCAGCGAATTCCGCGACGGCCAGTTCGTCAAGGAAACCGCCCAGTTCCGCAGCTACGACTCCTACCAGGACAGCTTCCACGACCTGGTGAGCCTGTTGCAGAACAATTCGCGCTATCAAGAAGCGGTCAAGTCGGCCGATAACCCTGAGCAGTTTGCACGCGAGTTGCAAAAGGCCGGTTACGCGACCGACCCGGGCTATGCGAAGAAAATCATCAGCATCGCCCAGCAAATGCAGAAGACAACGCAATACGCCATGGCTGGCAGCACCACAAACCTTTGAAAGGACTAAATCATGTCGAGCCTGATTTCGATCGGCCTGAGTGGCTTGAGTGCCAGCCAGGCGCACCTGTCGGTCACCAGTAACAACATCGCCAACGCCGCCACCAGCGGCTATTCGCGCCAGCAGGCCATGCAAGTGGCCGGCGCCTCGCAGTACATGGGCGCAGGTTTTCTGGGCAGTGGGACCACGCTGGCAGACGTGCGCCGTATCTACAGTGCCTACCTCGACAATCAGTTGCAGACGGCGACGTCCCTGCAAGCCGATTCCACGGCATTCCGGGACCAGGTGACCGGTGTCGACAAGCTGCTGGCTGACCGGGATACCGGCATCAGCTCGGTACTGACTGCGTTTTTCTCGGCCATGCAAACCGCAGCGGCCAAGCCCGGCGATGTGGCCTCGCGGCAACTGTTGCTGACCCAGGCGCAGACCTTGAGCAACCGTTTCAATGCTGTCAGCAACCAATTGACCCAGCAGAACGACGTCATCAACTCCCAGCTCGATACCTTGGCGGGGCAGGTCAACAAGCTCACCAGCAGTATCGCCGAATACAACAAGCAGATCGTGGCCGCCAGCGGCACCGGCAGCACGCCCAACAACCTGCTCGATGCCCGCAGCGAAGCCGTGCGCCAGCTGAACGAACTGGTGGGCGTGACTGTTCAGGAGCGTGAAGGCAACTACGATGTGATCCTGGGCAGCGGTCAGTCGCTGGTGACCGGGAGCAGGTCCAACCCGTTGTCGGTTCAGCCGGGGGTGGCCGACAAAAGCCAGGCGACCTTGCGCATCAATTACGAGTCGTTCAGCTCGGACGTGACCTCGGTGGCCACCGGCGGCACCATCGGTGGCCTGTTGCGCTACCGCCAGGATGTGCTGACGCCTTCGATGAACGAGTTGGGCCGCGTGGCGCTGGTCGTCGCCGACAGCATCAACAGCCAGCTGGGTCAGGGCCTGGACGCCAACGGGCAGTTCGGCAGCTCGCTGTTCTCCAGCATCAACAGCGCCAGTGCCATCGCCCAGCGCAGCCTGGCCTCGTCGAACAACAGCGCAGGCTCGGGCAACCTCGATGTCACCATTGCCAACAGCGGCGCCCTGAGCACCTACGACTACGAAGTGAAGTTCACCAGCGGTAATCAGTACAGTGTGCGCCGCTCCGACGGCACCGACATGGGCTCGTTCGACCTCAACGCCGACCCTGCGCCGGTCATCGATGGCTTTAGCCTGTCCCTCAAGGGCGGTGCACTGGCCGCCGGCGACAGCTTCAAGGTGATTCCTACCCGCTCGGCCGCCACCGGTATTACCACGGTACTCACCGATGCCAACAAGCTGGCGTTCGCCGGCCCTGTGAGCGCTGCCGCTGGCAGCGGCAACAGCGGCACCGGCACTATCACCCAACCTAACCTTGGACAAGCCCTGGATATCTATGGCGGTGCCGACACGGCCCTGACGCAGCAGGCGATCAAGGATGCAATGCCGGTGCGCGTGGTGTTCGACGCAGCCAGCGGTGGGTCCCAGGGCTACAAGCTGTTCGATGCCAAGGGCGCGCAGATCGGCACCGGGACCGTGGTGCCAGGGCAGGACAATAAGCTCTCGCTGTCGATACCGATGCGTGATGCATCGGGGAACCCGATTCTCGACCCCAGCGGCAATCCGCGCACCTTTGCGCTGGAAACCACCATCGGCGGCAGCCCGGCGACCAACGACAGCTTTACCTTGTCGTTCAATGTCGATGGCAAGGCGGATAACCGCAATGCCAATGCCCTGTTGAGCCTGCAGACCAAATCGACCGTGGGGACCAATTCCGGTGGCGGCACCAGTTTCACTTCCGCCTATGCCGCCTTGGTAGAGCGGGTGGGCGCCAAGGCCAGTCAAGCGTCTATCGATACCACTGCAACGGCCGCGGTGCTCAAGTCGGCAAGTGAAAGTCGCAGTGCCGTGTCTGGGGTGAACCTGGACGACGAAGCCGCCAACCTGGTCAAGTTTCAGCATTACTACACCGCGTCGTCGCAGATCATCAAGGCGGCGCAAGAAACGTTCTCGACCTTGATCAACGCGCTATAAGGAGGCTGATCGTGCGAATTTCAACTGCCCAGTTTTACGAAACCAGCTCCAACACCTACTCCAAGAATTATTCGGATTTGGCCAAGATCACGGCCCAGGTGACCTCCAAGTCCCGCATTCAGACCGCAGGCGACGACCCGGTGGGCGCTGCGCGCTTGCTGTTGTTGCAACAGCAAAGCGCGTTGCTCGATCAGTACAGTGGCAACATGACCACCGTCAAGAACACCCTGCTGCAGCAAGAGAGCGTGCTGTCTACCATCAACGATGCGCTGCAGCGGGCAAGCGAGCTGTCGATTCAGGCGGGTAACGGTGGTCTGAGCGACGCTGACCGCACCTCCATCGCCAGCGAAATCAAGGAAATCGAGGCCAACGTGTTCGGCCTGCTCAATTCCCGTGACGCCAACGGGGACTACATGTTTGGAGGGTCCAAGAATTCGACCCCGCCCTATGTTCGCAATGCCGACGGCTCTTACAGCTATCAGGGCGATCAGACCCAGATGAGCCTGCAGGTATCCGATACCTTGCATTTGGCCATCAACGACAGTGGCTTCAGCGTTTTCGACCAGGCCACCAACAACAGCCGCACGCAGTCGACCTTGCAGGCACCGACGCCCAACGATGGCAAGGTGCTGCTTTCGGGTGGGTTGCTGACATCGGCCAACACCTACAGCGACAAGTTCGCTGCGGGCCAGCCTTATACGGTTACCTTCACCAGCGCCACTGAATACAGCATCAAGGACGCCGCCGGTAACGACATCACCAACGAAACTGCCGGCAAGGGCAAGTTCGATGTCAATACCGAAGGCGGCAAGATGATCTCGCTGCGGGGTGTGGATTTCGAGGTCAACCTGAACCTTGCCGAGGGTGACGATCCTGATGCCGTGGTGGCAGGGCATGTCTTCACCCTCGAAGCCAAGCCAGACACCCTGACCGCTACTCGCAGTGCAGGTAACCCCTCGACCTCCCAGGTCGTGGGCTCAAGCGTTACCGACCCCGATGCCTATCGCAGTACCTTCCCAAGCAACGGCGCAGTGCTCAGGTTCACCAGCGACACCGAGTATCAGCTCTTTGCGCAGCCGTACGATGCCCAGAGCAAACCGATTGCCTCGGGCACCGTGGGGGCGGGTAATGCCGTGACGGTAGCGGGTGTGACCTATCAGTTCGACGGGGCGCCGGCCCAGGGCGATCAGTTCTCCATCAATGCCAACACCCACCGCACGCAGAACCCGCTCGACACCCTGGGGCAATTGCGAAGCGTGTTGGAGAAACCCCTTGATACGCCTGAAGCGCAGGCTGCTCTGAAGGCCGCAACGGACTCGGCGATTTCCAACCTGGCCAGTGCGCGTGATCGCATCGACATTACCCGAGGCTCGATCGGTGCCCGGGCCAATTCGCTTGAGATACAGGCTCAGGAAAACGAAAGCCTAGGTCTTGCCAACAAGAGCACGCAAAGCGCAATTGGCGACACCGACATGGCGACCGCCACGATCCAACTGACCCTGCAACAGGCGATGCTCGAAGCCTCTCAGCTGGCATTTGCGCGAATATCGCAGTTGAGCTTGTTCGATAAGCTCTAAGTGAACCTGGGGGCGCGGAGCCAGGCTTCGCGCTCTGCTTCGTTGCAACCGACCATGGCTGTGATTGTGTGGCCTTGCTGGGTTGGCGCGCTCAAATGATGGCGCTGGCAGCGACGGGCGCCTCTAAAGCGAGCTTGTTTGAAACCTGCGGCTTTGTCCCTCAATGACGGGACATCCCATGCACGGCGCGTGATGAATTCATCGTGCCACGCCCTCGATACCTGCCTTTCGTTGCATTTCAATGTGACCAATGAGTCAAAACGGTCATCTTCCCTGTATTCTATGCAGCAGCTGTTGCAGCATTTTGTTACCGGTGCGCAGGCAGGCTCTGCTTTATCCCCTCCCCAGGCGGTGACGCTCCGGTTTTTGGCGCCCTCAATCGATCGAGTGGTGGTCTTTGGCTGTTTTCATTGGGAAGCCAGAATGATTGGCATCAAGAGTATCGCGAGTTACGTGCCCACCGCTGGCCTGGACAACTACGTCCAGGGTGCGAAGTTCGGCAAGGACGAAGAGTTCATGTTCGGCAAGATCGGTGCGTCCTTCCTGCCACGCAAGGCCCCGGAGCAGGAAACCTCCGACCTGTGCGTGGAGGCCGCCCGGGCACTGTTCGCCAACAACCCCGACCTCGATCCGCAGTCGATCGACGCGTTGATCGTGGTGACCCAGAATGGCGATGAAGAAGGCCTGCCGCACACGGCCGCCATCGTCCAGAGCAAGCTTGGGCTGTCTACCCGCGTGGCAGCGTTCGACATCTCCCTGGGCTGCTCGGGGTATGTGTACGGGCTGTATGCGATCAAGGGCTTCATGGAGGCGGCGGGCCTGAAGAACGGGCTGCTGATCACCGCCGACCCGTATTCGAAGATCGTCGACCCGGAAGACCGCAATACCACCATGCTGTTCGGCGACGCGGCCACGGCCACCTGGATGGCCGATGGCGCGGTCTGGAAACTGGGCGAGGCGCGTTTTGGCACCGACGGATCGGGTGCCGAGCACCTGAAGGTGTCCGATGGCACGTTCTTCATGAATGGCCGGCAGGTGTTCAACTTTGCCCTGGTCAAGGTGCCGGCTCATTTGCACGAGCTGCTCGATGCCAGTGGCCTGCAGTCGTCGGACATCGATGCGTTCTGCATCCACCAGGGCAGTGCGGCGATCGTCGATGCGGTGGCTCGCCGGTTCGAGGAGCATCACCCGGAGAAATTCGTGAAAGACATGCTCGAGACGGGCAATACCGTGTCGTCCAGCGTGCCGTTGCTGCTGCAAAAGCACATGCTCGACGGCAGCTGGAAGCGGGTGGCTGTGAGCGGGTTCGGGGTGGGGCTGTCCTGGGCTTCGGCGATTCTTTATCGGGATTGATGTGTTCGCGGTGGGGCAGGGGCATTCTGCCTTTGTTCGGGCTGGTCCCTGTGCTTAATGGGTTGAGCCCAACTTCCAGGGCCGCTTAAAGGCCCATCGCGGAAGGTGCCAAGATCAGCTGCTAAGCGCAAACCCTGGGGCCGCTGCGCAGCCCATCGCGGCGCGAGGCCGCTCCCACCCCAACCGCGTGACGCCTGAATTCGCGGGTTCGCAGGACTTTGTGGGAGCGGCCTCGCGCCGCGATGGGCCGCGCAGCGGCCCCGACATTTCCTGACGCGAAGCTGCATACCCTGAACCCTCGCCACCTCCTCTTCAGCCCCCAGTTCGCCAGGCCATCCCTCGACTCGCTCCAGACGCCGTCATCCCCCTCATACCTCCCCAACCCGCTTTTTGACGCCAAAATTCCGCGCTTAACCCCTTGATTTTCCAGGGCTGGCCGCATGCCAGCATTTTTTTTTGCAAAAACCCCTCAAGCAACCGGGCCATCCGACGATAACCATTACGAAGGTTCTCTAGGCCATACCCGGCTGTCGCCAGGGCCGGAAGCCGCAGTATCCATACCACGAGGAATTCGTCATGGCTTTGACCGTCAACACCAACATCACCTCCTTGGGCGTTCAGAAGAACCTGAACCGCGCTTCCGAAGCGCTGGGTACTTCGATGTCCCGCCTGTCCTCTGGCCTGAAAATCAACAGCGCCAAAGACGACGCCGCTGGCCTGCAGATCGCCAACCGTCTGACCAGCCAGATCAAAGGTCTGAGCGTGGCAATGAAGAACGCCAACGACGGTATCTCGATCGCCCAGACCGCTGAAGGCGCCATGCAGGAATCGACCAGCATTCTGCAGCGTATGCGCGAACTGTCCCTGCAGTCTGCCAACGGCTCGAACAGCGATGACGACCGTTCTTCCCTGCAGCAAGAATTCACTGCACTGTCGGGCGAGCTGACCCGGATTGCAAAAACCACCACCTTTGGTGGTCGTAATATATTGGACGGTTCTTTCCAGAATGTTAGTTTCCAAATTGGGGCTAGTGCAAACGAAACTATTTCTTTTGGAATGAGCGACATCAGCTCCACTGGCCTGAAGGGTACTTATAGTGAGGCAGTTGTCAGCGGAGAGAAAACTGAGCTGAGTGCAAAAACGGTCGGCAAATCAGTGCCAGATTTCGCCAGTGTCACAGCAGCCAATGATTTCGGTACGATTGATGCGGCTGGAGAAGAGTTGGATGTCAATGGCACAAAAGTTCAGCTCGCCGGGGGCGCCACTCTCGATGAGGCAATCTCAGAAATCAATAAGCATACTGATGCTACTGGGGTTACAGCATCGAAAGACGGGAACAAGTTAGTGTTCAGTTCGTCTAGCGATTTCAAGATCGGCCAGCTGGATAATGCTGGTGTAGATGCGGCATTGGCCGGTACTGCCACAAAACAATTGGCTAGCAACGCACAAATCAGTGTCAATGGATTGTCGATTGATTTGGAAGCTGGTGATTCGGTTGATGACATTGTTGGAAAAATCAATGGTGCTACCGATGCAAACGTTGCCATCACTGGGGTCACTGCCAAAAATGTTAACGGTCGCCTTGAGCTTTCTTCGGCTGATGGCAAAGCAATCAACCTTCAAAACGGAACTGATGCTGATAACGGTCCAGGCGCGCTTGCAAAAATTGGGCTGAGTGCCGGGGTTACTGAAGCTAAATTACAGAAAGATACTTCGGTAACCTTCAATGGTGTTGAGGTAAAGCTCAAAGCTAACTCTACTATGGATGATGTCGTTTCGAGTATCAATAGCGCGAGTACTGGCGTTACTGCTAGTAAAAACAACGACGGCACCCTGAAGTTGTTCTCAGAAAAGAATATTGTGGTGAGTGATGGTAGCTCGGGGACTGGTCTTAATGCGCTTGGTTTGACCGCGACTACAACCACTGCTACAACTATGGAAACAACGGTTTCCAATCTGAGCATTGGCACTGCTGCGGACTCGCAGATTTCCATCCAGGCCCTGGACGCTGCCATCGCCCAGATCGACAGCCAGCGCGCTCAGCTCGGTGCCGTGCAAAACCGCTTCGACAGCACCGTTGCCAACCTGAACAGCATCTCGGAAAACTCCACCGCTGCCCGCAGCCGTGTCCAGGACGCCGACTTCGCTGCCGAAACCGCCGAACTGACCAAGCAGCAGACCCTGCAGCAGGCATCCACCGCGATCCTGTCCCAGGCCAACCAGCTGCCGTCCTCGGTACTGAAACTGCTGGGCTAATTGCCAAAGCAGGCTAAGTTTGACGAAGGGTACGTTCACGTACCCTTTCGTCTTTTCGTCACTTGAGGGTGTAAGTCGTGGATATAAGCATGAAGCTGGGCCTGTCCCATCCCGCCGCCATCACGCCGGACGCGCCACCCAGCGCGCGGCCAACCAGCGAGCCGGTCAAGGCCGAGCCCGCCGACAAGGTTTCCAAGCCCGTAGCCCGGCCTGACCTGGAAAGCGCCGTCAGTGCCATCCAGGATTTCGTCAAGGCTTCGGAGCGACAACTGGATTTTTCGATCGACGACTCCACCGGCCAGGTGGTGGTCAAGGTCATCGCCCGCCAAAGCGGTGAAGTCATCCGCCAGCTGCCTTCTGAAGCTGCGCTAAAGCTTGCGGAAAACCTAAAAGATGCCAACAGCCTGTTGTTCAGCACCCAGGTTTGAGTTGGCACGGCATTTGTTTACCAGCGCACGGATGCTTTTTCGTCGGAATACCGGCGGTTACGATAAAGGAGATGTGATATGGCAAGCTCGACCATCAATGGGCTTGGCTCTGGCCTGGACATCAGCGGCATTGTGAAGGCCCTGGCGAGTGCAGAGAAGGCGCCCAAGCAGACCCAGATCAACAACCAGACCACCACCGCCACCACCTCGCTTTCGGCCATCGGCTCCGTCAAGAGCGCGCTCGAGACGTTCCGTGCCGCAGTCGCCAAGCTCAACACCGCTTCGAGTTTCTCTGGCCTGGCTTCTTCGTCCTCGGACGAGGCCATCGCCAAGATCAAGCTGGGCGACGGCGCTTCCTCGGGCAACTACGCGCTCGAAGTCACCCAGCTGGCGACCGCGTCGAAAATTTCCACCCAGATTTATGAAAAGACCTCGACGATCGTCAACGACTCGGGTGAAACCCAGACCCTGACCATCAATCAGGGCAATGCGACCCACAGCGTGAACATTGCCGCGGGCGCCACACTCCAGCAGGCACGTGACACGATCAATGACCAGCTGCAGTCCAAGGGCATCACGGCCAACATCGTCACCGATGCCAGTGGGTCGCGGCTCATCTTCTCGTCGACCAAGATGGGCGAGGGCACCGAGTTGACGCTGGGGGGCGACGCCAGCATGGCGCAGGGTGTGTCTACCATTGCCAAGCCGCAGAACGCCAAGTACACCCTCGATGGGCTGGCGCTGGAGTCTGCGTCCAACACCGTGACCGGCGCGATCAGTGGTGTGGATATCACCTTGGTCAAGGAAGGCAAGTCCAACTTGGCCGTCACCAGCAACAGCGATACGCTCAAGACGTCGGTCAAGTCTTTCGTCACGGCGTACAACGCGCTGATGACCACCATCAACACCCAGACCAAGGTCACCACCGGGGCCGATGGCGCCGCCACAGGTTCGGCTGCATTGACCGGTGATGCCACCATGCGCTCGTTGGTCAATTCCGTGCGCAATGAAATCAGCCACAGCGTGGGTGCAACGGGCCTGCGAACGTTGTCGCAGCTCGGCATCAACACGGTACAGAAAACCGGCCTGCTGGAGTTCAACGACACCAAGTGGGACACGGCGGTCAAAACCTATGGTGCCGACATCAACAACCTGTTCACCGGCAAGGATGGGCTGTTGACGCGCATGACCAACGTCACCGAGGAGTACACCAAAGCCGGTGGCATCCTCGCCTCGCGCCAGACCAGCCTTACCAATCAGCTCAAGGAGCTCGAGGAGTCGCAGCAGGCGTTGGATCGGCGCATCGATTCACTGACCGACACCCTGACGAAGAAGTATAACGCGATGGATACCATGGTTGCGCAGCTCAAGGCGACCAGCGACAGCGTCATGACCACGCTCAACGCGTTGAATAAAGCCAAGAGCGACAGCTGACAGCGCTAAAGAAACCCTGCGGGGCGCCGATAAACAGGTTATACGGCCCCCGTCCAGCCTTGTTCACTGAGGATCCACCATGCACCCGATGAGAGCCCTTCGCCAGTACCAGAAGGTCAATTCCCACGCCCAGATCTCCGAAGCCACGCCCCATCGCCTGGTGCAGTTGCTCATGGAGGGCGCGCTGGATCGCATGGCTCAAGCCAAGGGTGCCATCTCTCGCGGTGACGTGGCACAAAAAGGTGTCATGTTGGGCAAGGCTGTCGACATCATCGGCGGCCTGCGCGAGGGGCTGGACAAAGACAAGGCCGTCGACCCGGATGAACTTGATCGCCTGGATAGTTTGTATGAGTACATGGCACGTCGGCTGACCCAGGCCAACATACACAGTGATCCCGAAGTGATCGATGAAGTCGCACGACTCATGATCACCGTCAAGAGCGGCTGGGATGCTATCGCGACTGCCGAGTAACAACCTCTCTGCAAGGAGTCCCCTATGAGCGCATTGCATCAGATTGCCAATACCTGCCAAGCCTTGAACGAAGCGCTGGAAGCTCGCGACTGGGTAACCATTGGTCAATTGGACTTGGGTTGCCGGGCGCTCGTCGACGAAGCGCTGGTAGCCGACCAGGAAGATGCGACCGCGCTCAAGGCCAACCTAGAGGCCCTCATGGCTGTTTATCGTCAGCTAATCGACGTTGCAAGTGATGAGCGTCAATCTCTGGTCGCGGAAATGTCGAATATCAACCAAGCCAAACAGGCGACAAAGGTATACCATCTGTTCAGCTGAGATTGCGTGAGGCCGTATGCAGCCCGCAGTTCTTCGGCGCCATATATTTGACTGCTCGGAAGTTTTTGACTTAACTAGTGCCTGTTCTCGTATTCCAGACGTCGAAACACTGACCATTCAGTCGGAATGATGTCGAGCACGCCCCCGGGCGCCGATATGACTAGGGAAGTTGCTATTGCATGTGGCGTGAAACCAAGATTCTCCTAATCGATGACGACAGCACCAGCCGCCGCGATCTGGCGGTCGACCTTTACTGTCTGGTCGAAGAAAACCTGTCCTGCACCTGCTATGACAGGCACCGGTTGTGTGAGGCCCT
>NZ_JBJJMO010000069.1:0-22922 GCF_046231935.1 Pseudomonas sp. KCJK9111
GCAGAATGGCCCCAGGAAACGAGAGAAGACCGCTTGGATCAGCGCTTTCTTGGAACCGAAGTGGTAATTCACCGCCGCCAGGTTAACGCCGGCCTTGCTGGTGATCAGCCGCAACGAGGTTTCGGCGAACCCGCGCTCGGCGAACAGCTGCTCGGCAGCATCGAGGATGCGTTCAACGGTTTCCGATTGGGCCATGACTACTCCAAGCACTCCGCCATACAAACAGATGTTTGAAACATACGTTTCAACCCCCCGCCTGTCAAGCGTTCGTGACCGGCCGGTCAACCGTGTAATTGCAAGGGCGTTTGGCGGCGAACCCAGTGTGATCCGTGGCCATCAGCTGGCCTGGGCGGTGGGAGCGCTTGCGGCGCGCCGAATACTGTATATAATCCCAGTCACTGTACAAAAAGACAGAGCGCTGATCATGTTGAAACTGACGCCACGCCAAGCCGAAATCCTCGCCTTCATCAAGCGCAGCCTCGAGGACAACGGCTTTCCGCCGACTCGTGCCGAGATTGCCCAGGAGCTGGGCTTCAAGTCACCCAATGCCGCCGAAGAGCATCTCAAGGCGCTGGCCCGTAAAGGCGCTATCGAGATGACGCCAGGCGCCTCCCGAGGCATTCGCATTCCCGGCCTCGAAGCCAAGGCCGAAGAAGCCGGGCTCCCGATCATCGGCCGCGTTGCTGCCGGCGCCCCGATCCTTGCCGAGCAACATATCGAGCAATCCTGCAACATCAACCCAGCCTTCTTCCACCCCCAGGCCGACTATCTGTTGCGTGTGCACGGCATGAGCATGAAGAACGTCGGCATCCTCGATGGCGACCTATTGGCGGTGCATACCTGCCGCGAAGCCCGCAACGGCCAGATCGTCGTGGCGCGCATCGGCGACGAAGTCACCGTCAAGCGCTTCAAGCGCGAAGGCAACAAGGTTTGGCTGCTGGCCGAAAACCCGGAATTTGCCCCTATCGAAGTCAACCTGAAAGATCAGGAACTGGTGATCGAGGGCTTGAGCGTCGGCGTCATTCGCCGCTGAATCAGGAGGCGTCATGCAGCCATTCACCCATACAACCGAGCAAGTCCAGTTGCCGCTGTTCGAAGCATTCCTCGCCCAGCCTGTCCTGCCTGGCCTCAAGGCCAGCGAACTGGCGCGCAAGAGCGACATGCCCGACCTGTTCAGCGAATTGTCACTGCACGGCGCCCCTAGTCACTGTCACACCTTGCTGGCACCTGTGCTACGCGAACTCAGCGAAGAAGACGAAACACGCTGGTTGACCCTCATTGCACCACCGTCGAGCCTGACACAGGCCTGGCTGCGCAGGGCTGGGCTCAACCGCG
This sequence comes from Pseudomonas sp. KCJK9111, assembly GCF_046231935.1. Classification (NCBI taxonomy): domain Bacteria; kingdom Pseudomonadati; phylum Pseudomonadota; class Gammaproteobacteria; order Pseudomonadales; family Pseudomonadaceae; genus Pseudomonas; species Pseudomonas sp. KCJK9111. The sequence continues at coordinate 1,336 of NZ_JBJJMO010000069.1, forward strand.
AACGCATTCTGCTGCTTCATCCGCGGGGCAACCAGCTTCCCTTGCAGTTGGCGTGTGAAGCCTTGCGCCTGGGCCGTAGCCATACCGTGGTCAGCTGGTTGGGGAGCGTCAATGCCAACGCACGTCAGCTGCTGTTGCGTGCGGCAAGCGTAGGTAACGCGCAAAGCCTGAACATTCGTTTCGGCTGACACTGCGGCATTCGTACTACCGGCCTGACCGCTCCAGGCCATGCTCGCCCTGACGAGTAAAAAACGCCGACAAAGCGCAATGCTTTCCCGACACCCCCACACTCATCTGTTCGATACGTTTGCCGCCGACACCGGCCAGGCCGGTGGCAGCCATCTCACGACTGCGCGTTTCAGTGCAGAACGCGCGGCCCTTCGTCACGTTCAAGCTCGCCATCCACAAGCCGTCCAGCCATCTGCACACCCACGCTGAGCATGGCTTTGGCCACCTCGACGTGCTGACCCTGCAGGAATACTTTGGCATCCTCTGAGAAATCCAGGGTTACCAGTGAGCCTTCATCCTCGGCGCGACGCAGTTCGATGCGGCCATCAGGCAACTCGACAATTTCCAGAAAAGACGTAGACATAAAGGGCGGTTCTCCACGAAAGGCGAGCATTGTACCAGCGCTCGACGCTGTCAGCACTCACTCAACGCATCGCGAAAACGCCTGACGAGTGCCTTGAGATCGCTGCGCCACGCCTCAAGCTCGGCACGGGACAGCGGCGCAGGCACCTGCTCATCGAGGCTGACCGCCTGGATCAACGGCTGGGTGACGTCAGCCTTGGGTGGTTTGCGCATCACAGGCGCTCGGAACAAGTCAGCATAGGCCGCCAGCATCTGCGCCAGCCAGGTTTCCCGTTGCCGGGCAAGCTCCAGGAGCTCGGCAACTTCTGGTATGGCGATGCCATTGAAGGCGTCCTGCGCCAGGGCCTGCTCAACGCTTGCCAGCGCAGGCAAGCGGTAGTAACCACTGATTTCGTGACACAGGCCAAGCAAGGCACCATGCAGATGAAACAATGCCGACTCCCGCTCAGCCTGCACCAGCCCCTGGGCGTTCATGGCCTGGCTCTGTTCAGCCCTGGCCATCGATTCCAGTGCCAGCCCGGCAAAGTACAGTTTTTGATTAGTGCGGGTATAGAGCTCCTGGGCCATGTGCTGCCCTCCCATCAAGTGGCTTAGCGGATTGCTGCATCATAAATGAAAGGGGCCGTGCTGCGGCCTTTCGTGATATCAGCTCACGAAAGACCGCAGCACGGCCCCATCCCTGGACGCTAGAACTCAGCGCTTGTCTTCGACTTTCCAGGCCTTGCCATCGTAAAACGCTTTCCAACCCGTGGGCTTGCCGTCCACTTCCGACTGGACGTACTGCTCCTTGGTCTTGCGGCTGTAGCGAATTACGGTTGGTCGACCCTCGGGATCTTTCTGCGGCGCTTCGCACAAGAAATGGTACTTCGGATCGATTTCATGTTTGTGCGGGACAATCTCGCACACCAGGGGCGCACGTGTCTCGCGGTTCTTCGGGAACTGGCTGGCAGCCAGGAACAGCCCCGAAGCACCATCGCGCAGCACATAGGTGTCGTCCACCTTCTCGCACTTAAGCTCGGGCATGTCGACTTTGTCCATTTTCGGCGGCGCCGCTTCACCGCTTTTAAGCAGCTTGCGGGTGTTCTTGCACGCAGGGTTGGTGCACCCGAAGAACTTGCCGAACCGTCCGGTCTTGAGCTGCATTTCGCTGCCGCACTTGTCGCACTCAAGGCTTGGGCCTTCGTAGCCCTTGATGCGATAGCTGCCCTCTTCGATCTCGTAACCCGGGCAATCAGGGTTGTTCCCGCAAATGTGCAGCTTGTGCTTTTCATCGAGCAGGTAAGCGTCCATTGCCGTTGCGCAAACTGGGCAGCGGTGCTTGCCAAGCAGCACGCGCGACTCCGATTCGCCCTCATCGTCAGCAGCGATCTCGTCACCAGGCACGAGGTTGACCGTGGACTTGCAGCGCTCTTTAGGTGGCAGGCTGTAACCGGAGCAGCCCAGGAACACGCCCGTGGACGCTGTACGAATCATCATCGGGCGACCGCACTCCTTGCAAGGAATGTTGGTCATCGTCGGCTGATTGGCACGCATGCCGTGTTCGCTGGATTCGGCCGTCTGCAATTTCTTGCTGAAGTCGCCGTAGAACTCGTCCAGCACGTTCTTCCAGTCGCGCTCGCCGTGGGCGACGTCGTCGAGGTTTTCCTCCATGCCGGCGGTGAAACCGTAGTCCATCAAATTGGAGAAACTCTCGGAGAGCCGCTCGGTCACGATGTCGCCCATCTTTTCCGAATAGAAGCGACGGTTGTGCAACGTCACATAGCCACGGTCCTGAATGGTCGAGATGATCGCCGCGTAGGTCGATGGTCGGCCAATGCCGCGTTTTTCCATTTCCTTGACCAGGCTGGCCTCGGTGAACCGGGCAGGCGGCTTGGTGAAGTGCTGGCTAGGGTCAAGCTGCATCAGCTTGAGCGCCTCACCCTGCACCATCTCAGGCAGCACGTCGTCTTCGCCAGGCTTGCTCTGCTGCGGCAACACGCGGGTGTAACCGTCAAACTTCAGGATGCGGCCCTTGGCACGCAGCTCGAAGCTGCCCGCGGCCACGGTCACGCTGGTGGACAGGTACTGGGCCGGCGGCATCTGGCAGGCCAGGAACTGACGCCAGATCAGCTCGTACAACCGCTCGGCATCGCGCTCCATACCGCTGAGCTTGGTCGGGTGAGTGCTCACGTCCGACGGCCGGATGGCTTCGTGCGCCTCCTGAGCCCCTTCCTTGCTGCCGTACACCTGCGGCGTTTCGGGCAGGTATTGCTTGCCGAATTCGCGCTCGATGTAGCTGCGCGCCATTTCCAGCGCATCGCTCGACAAGTTGGTCGAATCGGTACGCATGTAGGTGATGTAACCCGCTTCATACAGACGCTGGGCCATCATCATGGTTTTCTTCACGCCGAACCCCAGACGATTGCTCGCTGCCTGTTGCAGGGTCGAGGTGATGAAGGGCGCCGATGGCTTGCTGCTAGTCGGGCGGTCTTCACGCTTGACGACGCTGTAGCTCGATGCCTTGAGCTTCTCCAGCGCGGCCATGGCCTGGGTTTCGTTCAGCGGCTTGAAGGCCTCGCCATTTTCACGGGCGACTTCGAAGCGAACCTTGGCGTTCTTGGCGGTGCCGAGATCGGCATGGATTTCCCAGTATTCCTGAGGAATGAAGGCGCGAATCTCGCGTTCACGCTCGACCACCAGCTTGACGGCTACCGACTGCACCCGCCCGGCCGACAGGCCACGGGCAATCTTGGACCACAGCAGCGGGGACACCATGTAGCCCACCACACGGTCGAGAAAACGACGCGCCTGCTGCGCGTTGACCCGATCAATGTCGAGCTCACCAGGCTGCGAAAACGCTTCCTGAATGGCCTTCTTGGTGATTTCGTTGAACACCACGCGCTTGTAGCGGGTATCGTCGCCACCGATGGCCTCACGCAGGTGCCAGGCGATTGCCTCCCCTTCGCGGTCCAAGTCGGTCGCGAGGTAGATGGTGTCGGCATCCTTGGCCAGGCGGCGCAGCTCGTCGATCACCTTTTCCTTGCCAGGAAGGATCTCGTACTTGGCTTTCCAGCCCTGGTCCGGGTCGACGCCCATGCGTGCAACCAATTGGCGGCGCGCCTTCTCTTTGGGCGAAAGGGCCGGTGCCTCACCTGCCGCCTTGCCACGCTTGGCGGCCGGCTCTTTGCTCGCGCTCGCCGAACCGCTGGTGGGAAGGTCTCGGATATGGCCGATACTCGACTTCACCACGTACTGGTTGCCCAGGTACTTGTTGATGGTCTTGGCCTTGGCCGGGGATTCCACAATGACCAGCGATTTGCCCATGGATCGGAGTATTCCTGAATCTGAAGATTGAAAACACGTCAGGTACCAGACGCGGCACCGCTATATATAGTGGCGAAACTGCGAGGTCAAGTTCAGAACATCACGCCTGCGACTTGGCCGACGTCCCGCACAACCCTTCTTCGGCCTTGATCAACGCAAAGCGTGGCACCTGTTCGCCGTCGACTTCCACCGACTCGCGGAACATCGACAGCGGGCGCACCCAGAAGCTGTAATCACCATACAGGCATTGGTAGAACACCATCCACTCCTCGCTCTCAGAGTGCCGCGCAACACTGAACACACGGTACTCCGGGCCTTTGTAATGCCGGTACACACCTGGCTGGATCTGCATGTGGACTACCTCCTGGTTCGATTGAAACCGAAAAAAGAAAACCGGGGCACAAGGCCCCGGTCGCTGTTCTTCTCCTGCGCCTTAGACGCGTTCGAATACAGTGGTAATACCTTGGCCAAGGCCGACACACATGGTCGCAATCCCCAGCGTGCCGCCATTTTGCTTCATGACGTTGAGCAGGGTGCCGGAAATACGCGCCCCGGAGCAACCAAACGGGTGGCCCAAGGCGATCGCACCGCCGTGCAGGTTAACCTTCTCATTGATCTTGTCGAGCACTTTCAAGTCTTTCAACACAGGCAGTGCCTGTGCGGCGAACGCCTCGTTGAGTTCGATGAAGTCGATGTCGGCCATGCTCAAGCCCGCGCGCTTGAGGGCTTTCTGGGTGGCCGGCACTGGGCCATAGCCCATGATCGCGGGGTCGACGCCAGCCACAGCCATGGAACGAATGACCGCCAGAGGCTCGATACCCAGGTCCATTGCACGCTGCCCCGACATCACGATCATGCACGACGCGCCGTCGGTGATCTGGGAAGAAGTGCCTGCGGTCACGGTTCCGCCTTTGGGGTTGAAGGCCGGCTTGAGCGACGCAAGGCCCTCGAGGGTGGTTTCCGGACGAATGGTTTCGTCGAAGTCGAACACTTTCAGGAAACCATTCTCGTCATACCCCTGCATGGGGATGATCTCATCCTTGAACTTGCCCTCCACGGTGGCCTTGTGCGCCAGCTGGTGCGAGCGCAGGCCGAACTGGTCCTGCTGCTCACGCGTAATGCCGTGCATCTTGCCCAGCATCTCGGCCGTCAGACCCATCATGCCCGAAGCCTTGGCCGCATGCAGCGCCAGATGCGGGTTGGGATCTACGCCATGCATCATGCTCACGTGCCCCATGTGCTCGACGCCGCCTACCACGAACACGTCGCCGTTGCCGGTCATGATCGCCTGGGCGGCGGTGTGCAGCGCGCTCATCGACGAGCCGCACAACCGGCTGACGGTCTGCGCCGCGGACGTGTGCGGGATCTGGGTCATCAGCGATGCCATGCGGGCGATGTTCCAGCCCTGCTCCAGGGTCTGGTTCACACAGCCCCAGATCACGTCCTCGACTTCCTTGGGATCGACCTTGTCGTTGCGCTCAAGCAACTTGCTGATCAGGTGCGCCGACATGTCTTCGGCGCGGGTATTACGGTGCATGCCACCCTTGGAGCGGCCCATTGGCGTGCGACCGAAGTCGACGATCACCACGTCTCTTGGATTAAGGCTCATATCAAATCTCTCGCTCTAGCTCGTTGACCGCTCAGTTGAAGAAGCGCTGGCCCGTCTTGGCCATCTCACGCAGCTTGGCGGTCGGGTGGTACAGCGGCCCCAGGTCGGCGTAGCGATCGGCCAGGGCGACGAATTCGGCTACACCCAGGGTATCGATGTAGCGCAGCGCACCGCCGCGGAAGGGTGGGAAGCCAATGCCGTAGACCAGGCCCATGTCCGCCTCGGCGGCGGTCTCGACGATGCCATCTTCAAGGCAGCGCACGGTTTCCAGGCACAGCGGGATCATCATCCAGTTGACGATGTCCTCGTCACTGACTTCACGCTGCTCGTACACGATGGGCTTGAGCACCTCGAGCACGCTGGCATCGGCGACCTTTTTCGGCTTGCCGCGCTTGTCGGTTTCATAGGCGTAGAAGCCCTTGCCGTTTTTCTGGCCCAGGCGGTTGGCATCGTACAAGGCGTCGATGGCCGAGCGGCGCTCATCCTTCATACGATCGGGGAACCCCTCGGCCATGACGTCACGGCCATGATGCCCGGTGTCGATGCCCACCACGTCCATCAGGTACGCTGGGCCCATGGGCCAGCCGAATTTTTCCATGACCTTGTCGATGCGCACGAAGTCCACCCCCGCACTGACCAGCCTGGCGAAGCCGCCGAAGTACGGGAACAGGACGCGGTTGACCAAAAACCCTGGGCAGTCGTTGACCACGATCGGGTTCTTGCCCATTTTCTTGGCGTAGGCGACGGTGGTGGCGACGGCCGTTTCACTGGATTTTTCGCCACGAATCACTTCCACCAGCGGCATCATGTGCACCGGGTTGAAGAAGTGCATGCCCACGAAGTTTTCCGGGCGCTTCAGCGCTTTTGCCAGCAGATTGATGGAAATGGTCGAGGTATTGGATGCCAGGATCGCATCCTCCCTCACCTGCCCTTCCACCTCGGCAAGCACGGCCTGCTTGACCTTCGGGTTTTCGACCACTGCCTCGACCACGATGTCTACGTGGGCGAAATCACCGTAGGACAGCGTCGGGCGAATCGCGTTGAGCGCCTGGGCCATCTTGGCCGGTGTCAGCCGACCTTTCTCGACCCGATTGCCCAGCAGTTTGGACGCTTCGTTCAACCCAAGCTCGATGGCCTCTTCGCGGATATCCTTCATCAGGATCGGGGTGCCCTTGACCGCCGACTGATAGGCGATGCCACCGCCCATGATACCGGCGCCCAGCACGGCCGCCTGCTTGACGTCACGGGCAATCTCGTCATGGGCCTTGGCCTTGCGCTTGAGTTCCTGATCGTTCAGGAACAAGCCGATCAAGCTCTGTGCGACCGACGTCTTGGCCAGCTTGGCAAAGCCCGCCGCTTCGATTTCCAGTGCCTTGTCACGACCGAAGTTGGCCGCTTTCTGAATGGACTTGATCGCCTCGACAGGCGCTGGGTAATTCGGGCCTGCCTGCCCAGCGACGAAGCCTTTGGCGGTTTCGAAGGCCATCATCTGTTCGATGGCATTGAGCTTGAGTTTTTCGAGCTTGGGTTGGCGCTTGTCCTTGTAGTCCAGCTCGCCGCTGATGGCGCGCTTGATCAGGTCCAGAGCACCGGCCATGAGCAACTCGGGCGCGACCACGGCATCGACGGCACCCACTTTCAGGGCGTCTTCGGCACTGTTTTCCTTGCCCGCGGCGATCCACTCGACGGCATTGTCCGAGCCGATCAGGCGCGGCAGGCGCACGGTGCCACCAAAGCCTGGGTAGATGCCCAGTTTCACTTCGGGCAGGCCGATGCGCGCGGTGGTGGCCATGATGCGGTAGTCGGCTGCCAGGCACATCTCCAGGCCACCGCCCAGGGCGATACCGTTGATGGCCGCAACCGTGGGCACCTGAAGGTCTTCGAATGCGTTGAAGATACGGTTGGCTTCCAGGCTGCCGGCGACCAATTCGGCCTCGGGCAACTTGAAGTTGTCGACGAACTCGGTGATGTCGGCACCAACGATGAACACGTCCTTGCCGCTGCTGACGATGACACCCTTGACCGACGCATCGGCCTGGATGGCATCTACAGCCTGGCGCAGCTCGCTCAGGGTCAGGCGGTTGAACTTATTGACGGACTCACCCTTGAGGTCGAACTTGAGCTCGACGATGCCACTTTCAAGAGCCTTAACCGTGATGGCTTTACCTTCGTAAATCATCAACTGATCTCCAAGATATGGAAGCTAAACTGTACACGCCGATCGCTGCGGCACCGCAGCCATCATGGCCACCTGCCCCAGGCACACCCGTCAGCGCGCGAGTCGAGCGCATGAATGAGTGACGTGCAATGCAAACGCTCAATTCATACGCCCGTTTGATTTGGGTGTGCACACATTCTCCGAAAAGATCTGCATTGTCAAATGCTGCACCCACGGCAGAAAAGCCGACTTTGCGGTCACTTTCCACAGGCCGGGCACGACCGATCATGGGGCTGATCGCTGGCCATTCATGCTGGCAATTTTCAAACCTTGTCAGCCTTGGCGTGCTCTGCAGTCTGGCTGATCCGGGCACAAGCGCCAGCCCCTGCATGACGCGATGAATTCACTGGCCTGCCCCGCCTTCGCTTGAGGCAGAACGACAAAGCGGCGATTGAGCAGGCCCCTGTCAGGGACCGCCGAATCGCCGCTGTGTCGTTGCACCGCATGTCAGGGGGCCTTGGACAGCCCGCCGAGTGCCTTTGGGGTCAGGCCAGTGTCTCCAGTACATAGGCAACATCCTGCAATACAGCCGTATCTCCGCGCTCCGTCCAGTAGAGCGCTATCATCCGCGCATCGGCCTCGACCTTGTAGGCGCTTGCCGGCAGACGGGCCAGCGCTTGCATGAAGCGTGGGTCTTCGCACGGCTCTCGCCACTGGTTCCACCATACGCCAGGGCTGATCTGCCAGAAGCTGAAGCTGTCGACATGCCCCCGCTTGCGGGCCCGGTGATATTGCGGGCATGGGCTCGGCGGCTGCTTTTCCAACCAGTGCGGCCACTGCTGAGGCGCCAGCTGCATGGCCAGACCCATGCGCCGCGCCTCCAGGCGCAAGCGCATCTGCTCGCTCTGATTGCGCGAGTTGCGCAGCCAAGAAAGCGGGCTGAGAATCAGCGCAAGGATTGACACCACCAGCAATACCGTCATATCAGTAGTTCCCATAAACCGTTGCAAATGAGCTGGTTAGCCATTTTTCACGCATGACCCGCCCGAAAGCGACCATACTTCTTCTATAGCGATTGCCTGGAGTACAGCTCATGACCTACCAACATCTGCTGGTCGCCGTCGACCTGACGGAAGAATGCGACCCTGTGATCAAGCGCGCCATGGCGCTGGCCCAGCCAACCAATGCCAAGGTCTCACTGGTGCACATCGTCGAACCCATGGCCATGGCGTTTGGCGGGGACGTGCCGATGGATCTGTCGCAATTGCAACAGCAGCAGTTCGACCAGGCCAAGGAACGCATGGATCGCCTGTTCAACAAATATCCGGACATTCAGCGCGGCGACTCGCACTTGACCTACGGACAGCCCCGTCAGGAAATCCATCAATTGGCCAAAGACCAGAAATGCGACCTGATCGTCGTGGGCAGCCATGGTCGCCACGGCCTGGCGCTGCTACTGGGCTCCACGGCCAATGACGTTTTGCATGGCGCACCCTGCGATGTGCTGGCAGTGCGACTGCAGAAAAAGGACTGAACCTGTCCATCCCGGCACGTCCAGCCGCAACGCCAGGTGCCTCGGGGTTGTCTCCTCCCTCCGGCACCTGGTAGCGGGCTCGCCCGCCACGCGCAGGCCCTAAGCGTCCTGTCTGCTTAGCCTTCCAGCTCGGCCCAGCGTTCCACCAGGGCATCGAGCTCACCTTGCAGCTTCTCGATGTTCGCCAGCACCGCTGATGTCTCCGCGATCGGACGTTGGTAGAAACCGGCCGCGCTCACCTCTTCCTGCGCCTGGGCCATGCGCTGTTCCAGCGCGTCGATCTGACCTGGCAGCATCTCCAGCTCACGCTGCAGCTTGTAGCTGAGCTTTTTCTTCGACTCCTCGATCACTGGCGCAGCGACGGCTTGCGGCTTGGCCTCGACCTTCTCCACCACCGCACTGTTGAGCGCCGACTTGCCGCCCTTGCTCTCGGTGACCCCAAGCAGCTTTGGCGAACCGCCCTGACGAATCCAGTCTTCGTAACCGCCCACGTACTCGCGGACCAGGCCATCGCCTTCGAACACCAGGGTGCTGGTCACGACGTTGTCGAGAAACGCTCGGTCGTGGCTGACCATCAGCACGGTACCCTTGTAGTTGGAGAGCACCTCTTCGAGCAACTCGAGGGTTTCCACGTCCAGGTCGTTGGTGGGTTCGTCAAGCACCAAGAGGTTGGCCGGCTTACTGAACAGCTTGGCCAGCAGCAGACGCGCACGCTCGCCGCCGGACAATGCCTTGACCGGGGTGCGGGCCCGCTGCGGGCTGAACAGGAAGTCACCCAGGTAGCTCAGCACATGCCGGTTCTGCCCCTCGATCTCGATGAAGTCACGGCCTTCGGCGAGGTTGTCGATGACGGTCTTTTCCAGGTCCAGCTGATGGCGCATCTGGTCGAAATAGGCGACTTCAAGCTTGGTGCCGCGCTCGATCTTGCCCGACGTGGGCTCCAGATCACCCAGCATCAGCTTGAGCAAGGTGGTCTTGCCGGTGCCGTTGGCCCCCAGCAGACCTATACGGTCCTGGCGCTGCAGCACCATGGAAAAATCCTTGACCAGCATCGGCCCGTCCGGGTGCGAGAAGCTGACGTGCTCGAGCACCATGACCTGTTTGCCCGACTTGTCGGCCGCCTCGATCTGGATGTTGGCCTTGCCCTGCCGCTCCCGGCGCTCGCCGCGCTCAACGCGCAGCGCCTTGAGCGCCCGCACGCGGCCCTCGTTACGGGTGCGACGGGCCTTGATGCCTTGGCGGATCCACACCTCTTCCTGGGCCAGGCGTTTGTCGAACAGGGCGTTGGCGGTTTCCTCGGCGGCCAGCGCGGCCTCCTTGTGCACCAGGAAACTGGCGTAGTCGCCGTTCCAGTCGATCAGGCCGCCCCGGTCCAGCTCGAGGATGCGGGTGGCCAGGTTCTGCAGGAAGGATCGGTCGTGGGTGATGAACAACACAGCGCCGTTGAACCCGCGCAGTGCTTCCTCAAGCCAGGCGATGGCACCGATGTCCAGGTGGTTGGTCGGTTCATCGAGCAGCAACAGGTCGGGCTCGGACACCAGTGCCTGGGCCAGCAATACACGACGGCGCCAGCCGCCGGACAACTCCGCCAGGGTCTTGTCCGCCGGCAACTGCAGGCGGCTCAGGGTGCTTTCAACCACCTGCTGCAGGCGCCAGCCATCGCGGGCCTCCAGCTCGTGCTGCACGTGCATCAGTTTCTCCAGGTCTTCATCGCCCTGGATGTTCTGACTCAGGTGATGAAACTGTGCCAACAGCTCGCCAACGCCATCCAGGCCTGCCGCCACCACGTCGAACACCGTGCGCTCGTCGGCCAATGGCAGTTCCTGGGGCAACTCGCCGATCTTCAGCCCCGGGGCGCGCCAGATGTCGCCGTCATCGCCTTTCTGCTCGCCTTTGACCAGGCGCAGCATGCTCGACTTGCCGGTGCCGTTGCGGCCGATGATGCACACCCGCTCGCCACGAGCGATCTGCCAGGACACCTTGTCCAGCAGCGGCATGGCGCCGAATGCGAGGGACACATCGCTGAATTTGAGCAGGGTCATGTTCGTCTCCATAAATCGGGCGCGCATTCTACCTGAGTTGGCCCTGCGCCGACATCCGCAAGGCCAGCGCCTGCCACCCACGGCGACATCCGGTCGAACTTAATATCCCGATACAAGCACAGTGCTTTCACCTGTCATCCGCAAACGGCTAAGCTAGGGCCATTGTTCCCAACAGTGCTGGCCCCGCCGCCACTTTCCCATGGTTCAACTGCCCGGACGTATCATGCGCAGCCGCCTGTTACAAATTGCTTCATGCCTGTTGCTCACCGCTGCCACCGGCGCGGCCCAGGCCACCGACATCACCGTGCAACGTCAATACTACGATGAAGCCAAGCGTGCGCTGGCCAAGGGCGACAAAGGCCCGTACCTGCGCTATGCCCAGGCGTTGAGCGACTATCCGCTGACACCCTACCTGGCCTATGACGAACTGACCGCGCGCCTGAAATCTGCCAGCAACGAGGAGATCGAGGGTTTCCTGGCCAAGCACGGCGACCTGCCGCAAGCCAACTGGATGAAACTGCGCTGGTTGCGCTGGCTGGCCGAACGCGGCGAGTGGCAGACCTTCGCCAACTACTACGATCCCAAGCTCAACTTCACCGAGCTCGACTGCCTGAACGGCCAGTACCAGCTTAGCCACGGGATGCGCACCGAAGGCTTTGCCACGGCAGACAAGCTGTGGTCGGTGGGCAAGTCCCAGCCTGCTGCCTGCGACCCGTTGTTCGACATGTGGGCCGCAGAGGGGCAACTCACGGAGGGCAAACGCTGGGAACGAGCCAAGCTTGCTGCCCAGGCGCGCAACTACGGCCTGGCCGAGAACCTTGTCAAGACCCTGACCACGCTGGCGCCACAAGGCCGCCTGCTGATCGATGTGGCGCAGAAACCCGAACTGCTCAACCAGCCATCACGCTTCACCCAGGCCGACGAGGCCACCTCGGACGTCGTCAGCCTCGGCCTGCGCCGCCTTGCACGGCAGGACCCGGAGCGCGCCATGGGGCTGCTTGACGACTATGCCCAGCGCATGCACTTTTCCCGCGATGAAAAAGTGGCCATTGCCCGCGAGATCGGCCTGACCCTGGCCCGGCGCTATGACCCGCGCGCGCTTGACCTGATGACCCGCTACGACCCAGAGCTGCGGGACGACACCGTCAGTGAATGGCGCTTGCGCCTGTTGCTGCGCCTGGGCCGCTGGGAAGACGCCTACGCACTCACCAAGCGCCTGAGCGGCGACCTGGCCCAGAGCAGTCGCTGGAAGTACTGGCAGGCGCGCAGCCTGGAGCTGGCACAGCCGAAGAATCCGCAAGTCCCGCAGTTGTACAAGGCCGTTGCCCGCGAGCGTGATTTCTATGGCTTCCTGGCTGCGGACCGTGCGCAAGCCCCTTACCAGCTGAACAACAAGCCCCTGGTGCTCAGCCCACAGCTGGTCAAGAAAGTGCGCAATACCCCTGGCATCCAACGCGCCCTTGAATTCCATGCTCGCGGTCAGATCGTCGAAGGTCGCCGCGAGTGGTATCACGTTAGCCGTCACTTCAACCGCGACGAAATGGTCGCCCAGGCGCGCCTGGGTTACGAGTTGCGCTGGTATTTCCCGGCCATTCGCACCATCAGCCAGGCCAAGTACTGGGATGACCTGGATGTGCGCTTCCCGATGGCGCACCGCGACACCCTGGTACGCGAAGCCAAGGTGCGCGGCCTGCACTCTAGCTGGGTGTTCGCAATCACCCGTCAGGAAAGCGCCTTCATGGAGGATGCTCGCTCCCCAGTGGGCGCCAGCGGGCTTATGCAGTTGATGCCTGCTACAGCCAAAGAAACGGCGCGCAAGTTCAGTATCCCACTGGCATCGCCCGCACAGGTCCTGAACCCGGACAAGAACATCCAACTGGGGGCCGCCTACCTCAGCCAGGTGCACAGCCAGTTCAACGGCAACCGAGTACTGGCGTCAGCGGCTTACAACGCAGGCCCAGGCCGCGTGCGGCAATGGCTCAAAGGTGCCAAGCACCTGAGCTTCGACGTGTGGGTCGAGTCCATTCCGTTCGATGAAACCCGTCAGTACGTTCAGAACGTGCTGTCCTACTCGGTGATCTACGGGCAGAAGCTCAACATGCCACAACCTCTGGTGGACTGGCACGAGCGCTACTTCGACGACATGTAAGGGCCACTGCCGGCTGATCAAGCCTGGGCGCCGGCCACACCGGCGTCCAGCTGCCCGGCGACTCAGAGCACCTGCACCTTCATGCCAACTTCCAGGTGCCCGCTGCCATCGGCGGCCAGGTTTTGCCCAAACAGTATGTCCCCTTCCTTTTCCCGGAACGTGCGAAGCGTGGTCATGGGCTCCCGGTCAGGGCTGCGCTGCCCTGTAGCAGGGTCGATGGTGGTGAAAATACAGCGCACGCTTGGCTTCAGAACACGAAACTCCACCGTGCCGATGCGAAGGCGTTTCCAGCCATCCTCTGCAAAAGCCTCGGCCCCTTGAACCACCAGGTTGGGCCTGAAACGCAGCATGTCCATGGGCCGGCCGATACGGCGATCGAGCTCATCGAGCGACCCCTGGCCAATGAGCAACAACGGGAAACCGTCGGGAAAGGCGGCACGGTCACGGTCGGTGCCATAGCCATTGGGCAGGTACCTGGCCCGCTGCTGCGGGCAGTAGACCAACCTCACCGGTTTGCCTAGCCAGCCACTGAGCCAGGCGGCGGCCTGATCGCCGGCATCCGGCACGCGCAAGGTGTCGCGCCACAAGGTCACCCCTCGCAGCGGGGCATCCTCGGCTGGGGCCACCACATTCAGCGGCACTTGCCCAGGCGCCCGCAGCAACAGTGCCCCGCCTGACTCCACTGCCTCGAGCTGCCCGAGCTGCGGCCAGGCACGCTGGGTCAGGAAGCGCCCGTTTTCTTCCTCCACCAGCATCCAGCGACGGTCTCCTTCCAGTCCAAGCAGACCGACGGGAGAGGCTTGCAGGCTTTGTGCACGCCCTGACTTGACCGGATACCGATAGAGCTCGCTAAGAAACATCCCTGCCGCCTCATAACTCATCAAAACGTCAGCTTATACCCGGCAGGGCGCGCGATCACGCGTTGGTGTTGTCCAGCAACAGGCGCTGCTTGACCACATCGACCAGACGATCAGGCTGAAACTTGGACAGAAAATTGTCGCAACCCACCTTCTTGACCATGGATTCGTTGAAGCTGCCCGACAGAGACGTGTGCAGAACGACGTACAGCTTGCGCAGGCGCGCATCCTCGCGGATCTCGGTTGTCAGGCGATAACCGTCCATTTCCGGCATTTCAGCATCCGTGAAGATCATCAATAGCTTTTCGCACATGTCCTCCCCGGCATCGGCCCAAGCCTTGAGCATGCGCAATGCCTTGAGGCCATCACTGGCAACGTGCAGTTTCATCCCCAACTGCGAGAGCGTGTCGCGCAACTGGGCCAGGGCCACGCTGGAATCGTCCACCAGCAGCACCTCGCGACCACGTGCCCTTGCCAGAACCGGATCGGCCAACTTCTCGCCCGAAACGCGAGCGTTGTACGGCACGATTTCAGCGAGCACCTTTTCCACATCGATCACCTCTACCAGCTTGTCGTCCACCTTGGTGATGGCGGTCAGGTAATGCTGACGGCCGGCACTGGTCGGTGGCGGCATGATGGACTCCCAGTTGAGGTTGACGATGCGGTCGACCCCGCCCACCAGAAACGCCTGCACCGAGCGGTTGTATTCAGTGACGATGATGGTGCTGTCAGGGCCAGGCTGAATGGGGCGCATGCCGATTGCCTGGGACAGGTCGATGACCGGGAGGGTCTGGCCTCGCAGGTTGACAACACCGCAGACGAACGCGTGGCGCTGCGGCATCAGGGTCAGCTTGGGCAGCTGTAACACCTCCTGCACCTTGAAGACGTTGATCGCGAAAAGCTGACGCCCAGCCAGCCGGAACATCAGGATTTCCAGCCGGTTCTCACCTACCAGTTGTGTGCGTTGGTCTACCGTGTCGAGAATGCCAGCCATTGGTAAGCCCCCAGGCTCATGTCGAAAATATGCGCGATTGTGTGTGTATCGGCAGTTGGCGTAGCATCTTGATCCCTAGTAAACGCTACACCCCTCCCTTATTTGATGTCACTTTAACAGCATGCTTAACGGGTTTCCTAATGCCACTCCCGCGGGCTGAAAAGTTCCGCTTTTTTCTTGCCTATCAGGGAAACCCCTAGCGGCACTCAGGTACAACCTGATGTTCGCTCTATCTTTTAGCCATTAATGTGACGCCATTCTCACTGCATGAATGGAGTCAGGCTTTGCTAGCTACCGTAACGGCGTGCCCGTCTCTATCGCCTGTCCTGCCCATGGAGGCGCCATGATGGACAGTGCCTTACCCTTCTCGGAGGCGCTTGAAGGTTTTCGCGAGAAGGCTCAGAAGCGCCTCTACAGAGCAGAGGACTGCTTGCAGCATCTTGAGCTCATCGAAAATGACCCTGATGCCTGTAGGTGCCTGGACGCTGCGTTAAGCGACTTGGCACATGACGCACAGCGTTTGGGGCTGCTTGAAGTGGCCCACTTCACTACTTCTCTTCAGCAGATACTGGCACCCTGCTGCCAAGGCGCGTGCCTGCATCTTGACACGCTGCGTACTGCTGCTGCATGCCTGAGGCTGCTGGCCTGGCAGCTCGAGCTACTGGACGCACACACGGGGCGGCTGGACCTGGACGCTGGAGAACAATTTGTGTTGCTGGGCGAACTGGCCAGGGCGGTTCGATCTTCTCTGGCATAAGCCTGGGTAACAGGTGACGGTGCAGCGCATGACCGCCAAGAGCCCGACCTTGGCGACAAACCGTAGGGCAATTTGCCACCCTGCAGTGGCATGCCTGAAGTGCAACTTTGGCGAAACTGGAAAGTTGTAGCTTCAATTTACAAAGTTGTAGGAAATAGCCTCAGACAAGCAAGTCAGGCGCCGCTATGGGGTAATTCACAACAATAAGAATTATCTAGATGAAGTCGTCTTCGGCGGCGACCTCGGGAATTCGAGGTGATAGTATGCCCCACCGAAACGCTTCAACTTGACACAAGGTTGAATGAACCGTGGTCGAAAAAACATCGAAAGTACGGCGCAAAAGCCTCTGAGCAGTAATGTGCAAGGCCTCCATCAGCAATACTTCAGCGGCTCCCCTACCTATGTTCCCACGCTTGATGACCTCTTTTCGTTGTAGCCCCCCGTACACCAGGCTGTGCTGGGCCACGGCAGGCATCAGTGTGGTTTCCTGCATCGCCTGCCTGGTGTTGCACCTGGCTGAGCGCCCCGTACCCATCAGCCTGGTGTTGCTGCAACTGACCGGTGTACTGGTCGCTGCCGTGCAACTGCGTACGGGGGCGCGCTCGATCAGCTTGCGCCCTGCGGAACTCGCCGAGCGCCTGCTGAAAGTGCAAGAAGATGAACGCCAGCACCTGAGCCGGGAGCTTCATGACGACATCGGCCAGCTGCTGACCGCTGCGAAATTGCAGCTGCAATGGCTGCAGCGGCGAACGCCCGGGGATGTGCAGGGGCATTGCGATGCCTTGCATGCCACGCTGGACGAGACGTTGAGCGCTGTGCGCGACGTATCTGCCCTGCTCAACCCCCGTCAGCTGGCCAGCCTTGGTCTTGAGGCCAGCCTGCGCGCGCACTTGCTGCGCACCTTGGACGGTAGCGGCGTGCAATGGAGCCTGTCTTGCAAGCAACGCCTTGGGGGCATTGCCGAAAATGTCGCAATGGCAGTGTTTCGCATCACCCAGGAGGCGGTGACCAACATGTTGCGCCACGCTGGGGCGCGCAATCTCGTCATCCACCTACGGCGTACGGAGCTGGGCCTGGCGTTGTCGATCGAGGACGATGGCTGCGGCTTCAAGCTTGCCAGAGACCCGCACCTTGCCAGTCAGCGTGGGCTGGCTGGCATGCTCGAGCGGGTCACTGCCCTTGACGGCAGCTTGAAGATTACCAGCGATGTTGGCCAGGGCACCCGCATCGACGCCGTGTTCCCCTGGCCGCCCCGTAGCCGGCAACGCGCTGACCGAGTGGATACCCATGACCTGTAGATTGTTGCTGGTGGATGACCATTCGTTGATCAGGGCGGGGGTCCGCGCCCTGGTCAGTGACATACCCGGGTACGAGGTAGTCGGCGAGGCCGACGATGGCGGGCAGTTGCTGGATCAGGCGCGGACGTTGATGCCCGATATCATCCTGCTGGACCTCTCCATGCGATCAACCAGCGGGCTGGACGCTCTTACCCAGCTCAATGCCAGCGGCAGCGCCTGCAAGGTGCTGATCCTCTCCATGCACACGGACCCGGAGTTGATCATGCGCGCCCTTGAAGGCGGTGCCCATGGGTATCTGCTCAAGGACACCAGCGCCTCTGAACTTGAGCAAGCCCTGAGTGCTGTGCGCAACGGGGAGCGCTACCTAAGCCCGGCCATTGCCCACACCGTCATCAATCAGGCCTTGCGTCATACTAGACCCGCCAGACGTCCGGCGTGCGAGCGACACAACCTGACTGCCAGGCAGCTGGAGATTCTGCGCCTGATCGTGCGCGGCAAGTCCACCCGCGAAATCGCCAACGGTCTGGGGCTGTCGATCAAGACAGTCGAAACCCATCGCTCGCAAGTGATGAAACGTCTGCAAATTCACGACGTCGCCGGGCTGGTGCTGTTCGCGGTGCGCGAAAAGATCATCAGCCTCGATGACTGAGTAATGGACAGCCTTGCGGCAGGTGCAGGCGCAACGCCTGGGGCCGCGCTTCGAAACGCAGGCTGTCCGCCTTGAGCGGTTCGCCATCGAGGTTGATATCAAGGCCCTGTTGACTGTTGATCTCTACCCACGGCAACCGTGTGCGAATGAACAGCCCATCGCCTGCCAGCAAATCGCGTAATGCGCCGACTACTTCCTGCGGCTTGGGCAGGATCGCAACATCCAGCAACCCGTCATCTACCACCGCATCCGGACACAACTCCTGCCCTCCCCCGGCCTGGCGACCGTTGCCGATCCCTAGCGCCAGCAGCTCACCCTGCCAATGGAAATCCGGGCCTTTCAACTCGACCGAGGCTGCCTCCAGTTCACTGAAGCGTGACAAGCCGGTGAACACGTAGGCGGCGGCCCCCATCAACTTCTTCAGGTCTTCGGACGTACTGGCTGTGACTTGGCTGCCAAAGCCCCCGGTCGCCATGTTAAGGAACAGTTGCTCGCCCACTTGCCCAAGATCAACTGCCTGCGCCGGTTCATTGAGCAGCGCCAGTGCCTGGGCAGGCTCCAGCGCAATACCGGCCGCCTTGGCAAAGTCGTTGGCGGTTCCAAGCGGCAGCAACACCAGGCTGGCTTCGGTGCCCGCCAGGCCCATGGCTTCGGCCACATCCCGCAAGGTGCCGTCACCACCGCCGGCGACAATGTGACTGTAACCGGCGGCAAGTGCCTCCTTGACCAGGCGCTGGGCATCACCGCCCTCCCAGGTTACGCGCACGTCCAATGCCCAGCCAGTGTCGCGCAGATCGTGCACGGCGGTGCGTACGTCTTCGTTCATGGCTTGCTTGCCGTGCAGAATCAGCATTGCCTTGCGCGCTTGCATGTAGGTGCCTCCATAATTGACCACCTGCATCTTGACTCTTAGCCGTTACCAATTGTTGCACGGTCGTTCAAATATTGCGGCGCAGGGCTCGCGCACTGGACCGAGCCTGCGCCGTTGGCGTGCGTCAACCGAGTAGGTCACTGAAGGGAATGAAGGGTACGAGGTCACCTTGACCAGGCGTAGTGCCCTCCTGCACCTCGACCAGCCCATCGGCCCACACTGCGCTGCGCAACACGCCAGAGCTCTGGTTAGGGTAAAGGCACACCTTGCCCTGCTCGATGCGCGCACGCAGGTACTCACGCCGTGACCCAGCTTTGGGCCAATCGAAACCGGCGGGCAGGCACACGCGCAGCGGGGCGACGTCGATCACACCCTGACGGCGCAACAAGTAGGGGCGCGCCAGCAGGCCGAAGGTCACCAGGGTAGAGGCCGGGTTACCGGGCAGGCCGATCACCGGCACGCCCTGGAAGTGGCCGAAGGTCAACGGTTTGCCGGGTTTGATCGCCAGTTTCCACAAGGCCAGCTCACCGGCCTCGCGCAGGGCCGCGCCCAGATAATCGGCCTCGCCCACCGACACGCCACCTGTCGAGAGGATCAGGTCCACCCCTTGCAACTGAGCCAGGCTCGCGCGGGTACGGGCCAAGTCATCAGGCAGGATACCGGCGTCGGTGACGTCGCATCCCAGGCGCTGCAACCAACTCACCAGCAAGCGACGATTACTGTTGTAGATTTGCCCAGGCCCCAGCGGCAGCCCTGGCTCGACCAGTTCATCCCCAGTCGACAGCACTGCCACCCGCACCCTGCGTACCACATCGAGCTGACCATGACCCAGGGTGGCGGCCAAGCCCAACTCGATTGGCCCAAGACGCGTGCCGGCGTCGAGCACCTGCTCACCCTTGCGGGTTTCCTGTCCTTGCGGGCGAATGTTCTGCAGCGCCTTGAGGGGGTGCAGGAACTGCACATGGCCATTGGCATGAACCTGGGTGTTTTCCTGCATCTCCACGCAGTCGGCGCCTTCGGGAACCGGTGCACCCGTGAAGATCCGCGCACAGGTGCCAGGCTGCAGTGGGCCAGGTGCGTGGCCGGCGAAGATTCTCTGGCTGACCGGCAGCGGCGCCCCCTGCCAGTCGGCCCGGCGCAGGGCATAGCCGTCCATTGCGCTGTTGGGCCAAGGCGGCAGATCCAGCGAAGCCACCAGGGCAGTGGCCAGCACTCGGCCTTGTGCCTCGGCCAACGCCACGCGCTCGGTGTCGCGAATCGGCGCGGCATCTGCCAAGGCCAGCAATTGCTCGAGGGCCTGTTCCACCGGCATCAGTGGCCTGGGCTGCACGGCCTCAGCCACGGCTTTCACAGGCCGCCGCCTGCTTCAGATGGGCGACGAAATTGCAGGGACGGTGCCGTGCATCGAGCTGTTCGGCCAGGATACCGTCCCAACCGGTGCGCACCGCATTGGTCGAGCCGGGCAGGCAACACACCAGGGTACCGTTGGCCAACCCTGCCAGTGCCCGCGATTGCACGGTCGAGGTACCGATATCCGCCACGGAGATCTGCCTGAACAGCTCGCCAAAGCCGTCGACCTGCTTGTCGAGCAGGCAAGTAACCGCCTCAGGCGTACTGTCACGTCCGGTAAAACCGGTACCGCCAGTAATGAGCACCACCTGCACGGTGTCATCGGCGATCCAGGTCGCGACCTGGGCGCGGATCTTGTAGAGATCATCCTTGAGCAGTGCGCGTTGGGCGAGCCGGTGGCCCGCCGCTGTCAGCCGGTCTACGAAGACCTGGCCCGATGTATCGTTGTCGAACGTGCGGGTGTCGCTGACCGTGAGCACGGCGATATTGAGAGGAACGAACGGGGTGTCTGCCGAGGCTTTCATAGGTATCGGTCACTGGTAATGGCAATGACGGCAGTTATATCACAGGGCACCCCCGCCGGCGTGGGGAGCGCTGTCTTCACTGGATCGCGCCGAGCGAATGCCGTTATGCTGCACGCGCAAGGAACTTGCACTAACGTCCCGCGTCTTAACAGTCATCTTGCACCATCGCACTGGAGAAACACGATGATCAAACGGACCCTTCCCGCCTTTATGCTCGCCCTGGGCCTGGCTGCCCTGGCCGGTTGCTCGACCCCAACCGTCATCACTTTGAACGACGGTCGCGAAATCCAGGCGGTGGACAAGCCGTCCTATGATGAAGATTCCGGCTTCTACGAGTTCGAGCAGCTCGATGGCAAGCGCATGCGTCTGAATAAAGACCAGATTCGCACCGTCAAAGAACTCTGATAGCCCCTCCGAGTTGGCCAAAGCTTCGTTCTTTTACAAGGACTTGCGGGCAAATTTCGGATGCAGTAGGATTTTGTTCATCGGAGTGTAGCGCAGCCAGGTAGCGCGTCTCGTTCGGGACGAGAAGGCCGCAGGTTCGAATCCTGTCTCTCCGACCAAATCCTAAAAAAACCCGCCTTGTGCGGGTTTTTTGTTGTTCATGATTCAGGCTCGTACCTGCATCGCGCACCAGCCGGCCAGCCTTTCAAGCGGACGTAAATTGCAGCGCTGCCAGCCGTGCATACAACGGGTTGGCTTCAATCAGCTCACTGTGGGTCCCAGTGGCGACCACTTTGCCTTGATCGACCACGGCAATGCGGTCGGCGTGTTGTACCGTGGCCAAACGGTGCGCGATCACTACCGTTGTCCGCCCCGCCATCAGGCGCGGCAAAGCTTGCTGGATCAGGTGTTCACTGTGAGCGTCGAGCGCACTGGTCGCCTCGTCAAGCAGCAGGAC
>NZ_JBJJMO010000070.1:0-22475 GCF_046231935.1 Pseudomonas sp. KCJK9111
ATTTCGAGAAACTCGTTCAACTTCAAACACTTGACTCGCTTCGATCTCTCGTAGCGGGAGGCGAATTCTACAGCGTTTCAACACGCTGTCAACCTTCTTCTCAACCGCTGTCGATCTGTTCGATCGTAGCCCTTATAGCATCACCCGAACTAGCTAACTCATTGAATCTCAAGGAGTTTCGCGTTCCGATGTCGCTGGAAGTGGGGCGCATTATAAGGGGATTCGAAACCGCGTCAACCATTAATTTCATGTATTTGAAATATTCTGGCCGTGGGCTGGGAAGGCGCCACTGATGGATGAAGCACTACGTTATATAGAAGAAGGAGGCCCCATGGCCTCCTTGCTTCCCAACAGCACGCTTACAAACTAGGGAATGCGAACTGCGATGCTTCATGGCTGGCCCGCTGCGGCCAGCGTTGAGTAATGGCCTTGCGCCGCGTGTAGAACCTCACGCCGTCTGGCCCGTAGGCATGCAGATCACCAAACAGCGAACGCTTCCAACCGCCGAAGCTGTGATAGGCCACAGGGACCGGCAGCGGAACGTTAACCCCTACCATGCCTACCTCGATTTCATCGCAGAACAACCGCGCCGCTTCACCGTCACGGGTAAAGATGCAGGTACCGTTGCCGTACTCGTGATCATTGATCAGTTGCATGGCCTGCTCGAGGCTGTCGACCCGTACTACACACAACACCGGCCCGAAGATCTCTTCCTTGTAGATGCGCATTTGCGGGGTAACCTTGTCGAACAAGGTGCCGCCGACGAAATAGCCCTCTTCATTACCCGACACGCTCAAGCCGCGCCCGTCCACCACGAGCCTGGCGCCCGCCGCTACGCCTTCATCGATGTAGCCAACCACCTTGTCGCGAGCCGCCGCCGTGACCAGCGGCCCCATGTCCAGGCCGCACGATGTGCCCGCACCGATCTTCAGTGCCTTAATTTGCGGCTCAAGCTTGGCAATGAGCGCATCGGCCACCTGGTCACCCACGCACACCGCGACCGAAATGGCCATGCAGCGCTCACCGCACGAACCATAGGCAGCCCCCATCAGTGCACTGACGGCATTGTCCAGATCGGCATCGGGCATCAGCACTGCATGGTTCTTCGCGCCGCCCAGTGCCTGGACGCGCTTGCCACGCTTGGTGCCCTCAGCGTAGATGTACTCGGCAATTGGCGTAGAACCCACGAAGCTCAACGCCTTGACCTCCGGCGCCTCGATCAGGGCGTCCACCGCTTCCTTGTCACCGTGCACCACATTGAGGATGCCCTTGGGCAAGCCCGCTTCCAGCAACAGCTGGGCGATGAACAGTGTCGAGCTGGGGTCACGCTCCGACGGCTTGAGGATGAATGCGTTGCCGCACGCGATGGCCAGTGGATACATCCACAGCGGCACCATCGCCGGGAAGTTGAATGGCGTGATCCCCGCTACTACCCCCAGCGGTTGAAAGTCGGACCAGGCGTCGATGTTGGGGCCCACGTTTCGGCTGTACTCGCCCTTGAGCAATTCAGGTGCAGCGCAGGCGAACTCGACGTTCTCGATACCACGCTTCAACTCCCCGGCGGCGTCTTCCAGGGTCTTGCCATGCTCCTCGCTAATCATTTGTGCGATTCGCGCTTCGTTCTGCTCGAGCAGTTGCTTGAAACGGAACATGACTTGGGCGCGCTTGGCCGGCGGGGTATTGCGCCAGGCCGGGAACGCGACCTTGGCAGCATCGATGGCTTGCTGCACGGTCGCACGACTGGCCAGTTCGACCTTGCGAATGGCCTGGCCAGTGGAGGGGTTGAACACATCGGCGGTGCGCTCGCCCTTGGTAACCAGGTCACCGTTGATCAGGTGCTGAACAATGCTCATGTAACACTCCAGATAGAAAAAGGCGTGGCAGGCGTGTGTCCGACAGGCGCCTGCCTTGAACGCAGGAAATCAGTCGATCAGGTTCAGCGTCTCGCCCACGGCATCGAACAGACGGTCCAGCTCTTCAGGTTTGGTGTTGAAGGTTGGGCCGAACTGCAAGGTGTCGCCGCCGAATCGCACATAGAAGCCCGCTTTCCACAGCTTCATCGCCGCTTCATAAGGGCGCACGATGGCATCTCCGTCCCGGGCGGCGATCTGGATGGCGCCTGCCAGGCCATAGTTGCGGATATCGACGATGTTCTTGGTACCTTTGACGCCGTGCAGCAGCTTCTCGAAATGCGGCGCCAGGTCTGCAGCGGACTGCACGAGGTTTTCCTTCTGCAGCAGATCCAGCGCAGCAAGCCCTGCCGCACAGGCGACCGGGTGTGCAGAGTAGGTATAGCCATGGGGGAATTCCACGGCATAGTCCGGCGTCGGCTGGTTCATGAACGTGTGGTAGATCTCGCTGCTGGCAACCACCGCCCCCATGGGGATCGCCCCGTTGGTCACCTGCTTGGCGATGCACATCAGGTCAGGCGTAACGCCAAAGGCCTCGGCGCCGGTCATCGCGCCCATGCGGCCGAAGCCGGTGATCACTTCGTCGAAGATCAGCAGGATATTGTGCTGGGTGCAGATTTCACGTAGACGCTTGAGGTAACCCTTGGGCGGCGGCAGCACGCCGGCCGAACCTGCCAGCGGCTCGACGATCACCGCTGCAATATTGGATGCATCGTGCAGCTCGATCAGCTTGAGCATCTCGTCAGCCAGCGCAATGCCGCCTTCCTCCGGCAGGCCCTTGGTGAACGCGTTGACCGGCAATACGGTGTGCGGCAGATGATCGACGTCCAGCAACTGCCCGAACATTTTGCGGTTGCCGTTGACCCCGCCCAGGCTGGTGCCGGCGATGTTAACCCCGTGGTAGCCACGGGCGCGGCCAATGATCTTGGTCTTGGTGGCCTGGCCTTTCAGGCGCCAGTAGGCGCGCACCATCTTCAGGGCCGTATCGGCACATTCGGAGCCTGAGTTGGTATAGAACACATGATTCAGGTCACCCGGCGTCAGTTCGGCAATCTTTTCAGCCAGCTGGAAGGACAGCGGGTGCCCGAACTGAAACCCCGGCGAGTAGTCCAGGGTGCCGATCTGGCGCGACACCGCCTCGGTGATTTCCTTGCGGGTATGGCCCGCGCCACATGTCCACAACCCTGACAGGGCATCGAAGATCCTGCGCCCCTTGTCGTCCACCAGATGATTGCCATCGGCCGCCACGATCAGCCGAGGATCGCGCTGGAAATTGCGGTTGGCGGTATAGGGCATCCAGTGCGCATCCAGCTTGAGCTGGCTGGCGATACCGGCAGGCGCGGTTTGGAGCATGTTCATCGGCGGTTCCTCGGAAGACGATTAGGCAACGATGGATGTTGTTGCAGCTAACTTGGCACGGCGATAAAGTCTGAAAAAGCCTGCATTTCTAACCTTTACACAGGCCACGACTAAACTGATGAGCCGACGCCCCGATCCGCTTGCACAAGTCAGCGACTTCGATATTCGCCTGCTGAAAATCTACCGCAGCGTGGTGGAATGTGGCGGGTTTTCCGCCGCAGAAAACGTGCTGGGTATTGGGCGATCGGCTATCAGTCAGCAGATGAACGATCTTGAACAGCGTCTGGGTTTGCGCTTGTGCCAGCGCGGGCGTGCAGGGTTCTCGCTGACCGAGGAAGGCCGAGAGGTCTATCACTCGGCGCTGCAACTGCTCAGCGCGCTGGAAACCTTCCGCACCGAAGTCAACGGCCTGCACCAGCATTTGCGCGGCGAGTTGAACATAGGCCTGACCGACAACCTCGTCACCTTGCCTCACATGCGCATTACGCATGCGCTGGCTGAACTCAAGGACCGGGGTCCGGACGTGCGTATCCAGATCCGCATGATCGCACCCAGCCAGGTGGAGCACGGTGTTCTCGATGGCAGCCTGCATGTGGGCGTCGTCCCCCAGACCAGCCCGTTGTCGGGGCTGGAATATCAACCGCTGTATAGCGAACGCTCGCTGCTGTACTGCGCCGTCGGTCATCCGCTGTTCTACGCCGATGACGATCTGCTCGACGATGAGCGCCTCAATCGCCAGGAGGCCATTGCCCCGACCTTCCGCTTGCCTGCCGAAATCCAGGCGCACTACCAGGTGCTCAACTGCACGGCCAGCGCGTCGGATCGCGAAGGCATGGCGTTCCTGATCCTGACAGGGCGCTACATGGGTTACCTGCCTGATCACTACGCTGCGCTCTGGGTCCAGCAAGGACGACTACGAGCGCTCAAGCCCCAGCAACGCTTCTATGACCTGAGCTTGAGCTGGGTGACGCGAAAAGGCAGACGGCCCAACCTGGTGCTTGAGAGTTTTCTGGAAAGTCTGGCTGCGACACGTTGATGCCACTCTCTGCCGCCAGTGCTTGTTACTTTGCCGTGGGAAGGTAATCTTGTCCTACAGACGCAGCCATCCTCCTGCACGGAATCGTTCATGACATTAGAAGTCCCTGCGCACCGCCTATCCGCCTCCGGCAAACCCGCAGGCCGTATCCGACAGAAAAATGAACAGGCCATCATCAAGGCCGCCGAAGACGAGTTCGCCCGTCATGGCTTCAAGGGCACCAGCATGAACACTATCGCCCTCAAGGCGGGGCTGCCCAAAGCCAACCTGCATTATTACTTCACCAACAAGCTGGGTCTTTACATTGCCGTACTCAGCAACATCATCGAGCTATGGGACAGCACCTTCAACGCCTTGAGCGTCGAGGACGACCCGGGCGAGGCGCTTAGCCGGTACATTCGCACGAAGATGGAGTTCTCCAGGCGCAACCCGCAGGCGTCGCGAATCTTCGCCATGGAAGTGATCAGCGGCGGCTCCTGCCTGACCGAGTACTTCAGCGCTGACTACCGCGAGTGGTTCCGGGGCCGGGCGGCAGTGTTCCAAGCCTGGATGGATGCCGGCAAGATGGACCCTGTCGACCCGGTCCACCTGATCTTCCTGCTGTGGGGCAGTACCCAGCACTACGCCGATTTCGCCACGCAGATCTGCCAGGTGACCGGTCGCAGCCGGTTGACCAAGCAAGATATGGAAGATGCCAGCACCAACCTTATCCACATCATTCTCAAAGGATGCGGCATCGCGCCAGTTGCCTGACCGACATTTATGCCTTCTACCCTGCTCGACCTCTGCGAATACCGCGAGGACATTCGCAAAAGCCGCTTCATTACCCTGGCCGGGCCCATCGCCAGTGCCAGCGATGCCATGAGTTTCATCGAGCTTCATAGCGACCCCGACGCCACCCACAATTGCTGGGCATGGAAAATCGGACCCCAATACCGCAGCAGCGACGACGGCGAACCCGGCGGCACGGCCGGCCGCCCGATTCTGTCAGCCATCGAAGCACAGGACTGCGATCAGGTGGTGGTGCTGGTCATCCGCTGGTACGGTGGCATTCAGCTTGGTACCGGCGGATTGGCCAGGGCATACGGCGGCGGCGCCAACAAATGCCTGCAACAGGCCCCCAAGCGCCTGCTGGTACAGCGCAGCGAGTTCACTTGCAGTTGTGCATTCAGCGAGTTGGCGCTGGTGAAACTGCGGATCGCCGACGTCCAGGGTCTGGTGCTCGAAGAGCACTTCACCGCCAACGGTGTAGACCTGAAGATTGCCTTTGAAGATGTCCACAGGCAACTACTGCAACAACAATTGGCAGACCTGAGCCGCGGCCGAATCCTGCTGGCAAGTTGCTGAGTGTTGCCCACAGCAACTGTGGGCCTGGCTGTGGATAAGCTTGGGGCATACGCCTAGAGCCCAATGAGCATGCCCCCTCCATAGATTTGATCAAATTTTGACCAAGGTTATGAAATCGGTAGCTTCAGTTAAGCCAGCCTAAGTTATCCCCATGCGCAGGCGACCATGCGACCAGATAGCTGCGGTTTGCACACATTAATTGTGGAGCAGCCTGTGGATAAACCGTGAGTGAAACGACAGGGCACCTGTGGCACATGGCCGTGCCGAGGGTTGCTCATTTTTCAAGCAGCAAGGCGCCGCAGTGCAGCGTCACAAATGGCCGGGCACATCCAGGCGTCCTATGAATTATGCTCACAGGCTCTAACAACCCTATGGAGCATGCTCATGGCCGATTCAAAAACCGCTCTGATCATCGGGGCCTCACGCGGCCTGGGATTGGGCCTGGTCAACCGCCTGTACGAAGACGGGTGGAAGGTCACTGCCACAGTACGCAATCCGCAAAAACCAGGCGCTCTGGCTGATGTTCCAGGCGTGCGTATCGAACAGCTGGAGATGAATGACTCAGCCCAACTCGACACCCTGGCTGAGCGCCTGACCGGTCAGCTATTCGATTTGGTATTTATCAACGCAGGCGTCATGGGTCCTCTTCCACAGGATGTGGAAACCGTTACGCACCAAGAAATTGGTGACCTGTTCATGACCAATGTCGTTGCACCGATTCGTGTCGCACGCCGTCTGGTTGAACATGTACGTGAGCAGACCGGTGTACTCGCCTTCATGAGTTCCATTCTGGGAAGTGTCGCAGTGCCTGATGGCGGGGAGATCTGCTTGTACAAGGCCAGCAAGGCTGCCCTGAACTCCATGATCAACAGTTTTGTGGTGGCCCAGCCGCGCCATGACCTGTGCGTATTGGCCATGCATCCAGGATGGGTGAAAACCGACATGGGCGGAGAAAACGCGGAGATCGACGTGCTGACCAGCACCCGTGGCATGCTTGAGCAGATCAAGGCCCAAAGTGGCACAGCGGGCCTTCGCTTCATCAACTACAAGGGCGAACCCTTGGTCTGGTGATTGGGCAGGTTGCCGCCATTGGGGCGCACGGCCAGGCCTGGCCCTGTAGAATGGCGGCAACCGTACCTGATTGAGATCACCTTATATGTATGACTGGTTGAACGCCCTGCCCAAGGCCGAACTGCACCTGCACCTTGAAGGCTCCCTGGAACCCGAGCTGCTGTTCGCCCTGGCCGAGCGCAACAAGATTGCCCTGCCCTGGGCTGATGTCGAGACGTTGCGCGGTGCGTACGCCTTCAACAACCTGCAGGAGTTTCTCGACCTGTACTACCAGGGCGCCGACGTTCTGCGCACCGAACAGGACTTCTACGACCTCACATGGGCGTACCTGCAGCGTTGCAAAGCGCAGAATGTGATTCACACCGAGCCCTTCTTCGATCCACAGACACACACCGACCGCGGCATTCCTTTTGAAGTGGTGCTCAATGGCATCAACCAGGCACTCAAGGATGGCCGTGACCAGTTGGGTATCAGCAGCGGCCTGATCCTGAGCTTCCTTCGCCACCTGAGCGAAGACGAAGCCCAAAAAACGTTGGACCAGGCCTTGCCGTTTCGTGATGCGTTCATTGCCGTTGGGCTGGACAGTTCCGAAATGGGCCACCCACCCAGCAAGTTCCAACGTGTGTTCGACAGGGCACGCAGCGAAGGCTTCGTGGCCGTTGCGCATGCCGGCGAGGAAGGCCCGCCCGAGTACATCTGGCAAGCGCTGGACCTGCTCCAGATCAAACGTATCGACCACGGCGTGCGCGCCATCGAAGACGAGCGACTGATGCAGCGCATCATCGACGAGCAGATTCCCTTGACCGTGTGCCCATTGTCCAACACCAAGCTGTGCGTGTTCGACCACATGAGCCAACACAACATTCTCGACATGTTGGAAAAAGGCGTAAAAGTCACCGTCAACTCAGACGACCCAGCCTATTTCGGGGGCTACGTGACGGAAAACTTCCATGCCCTGCACACTCACCTGGGAATGACCCAAGACCAGGCTCGCCGGCTGGCCCAGAACAGCCTGGATGCGCGCCTGGTCTGACGCACTCAGCCCACCTGCAGCGTCTCGACCCGGGCGATGCGATTGATCTGCTGGATACCCAGCGGTGATATGTGCAGCGCCCGGGTATCCTCGGCCTCGCGTATCCATCCCGATTGCAGGAACAGGCGGAACAGCGCCTGGCCCAGAACGCCCCCCAGGTGCGGCTCCATGTCATGCCACTCGGTGCAGCGGCACATCGTGCATGCTCGGGGCTGATGCGGTGCCAACGCATCGATGTATACGCCGAGGCTAGCCAGTTGCGCCCGCCCCTCATCGCTGACCACCAACTGCCGCCCACAACCATCCAGCCATCCGGCCACTACCAGGCGGTGGTAGAGTTCGGCCGCAAGCTCACCGCCCAGGTGATCGCCGCATCGTCTGGCGCGTCGCACGGACATGGGCAATGTAGGGCGCGGCGTGTGGGCATGACGGTTTCTTGCCTGTTCGAGCTGCACGCTGGCAAGGGCCTCCACAGCGGCGCCCACCTGAGGCGTTGCCAGGCGGAAATAACGTTTTCGCCCCCGGGCCTCATGCCGAAGCAGACCCGCTGAAGAAAGCAGCGAAAGGTGTGCACAAGCCGATGAGGCGCTTAGCCCGGTCATGATGGCCAACTCATTGGCCAGGCGGGGTGTGCCATCGATCAAGGCCCATAGCATGGCACTGCGCTTGGGGTCGGCCATCAGGCTGGCGATCTGGCTGATGCTGCTGGCTGCGTTCATGTCCCTGTGACTCCCTGCAAATTCACTGTGTAGATGCGATGGCCGACCCTGGCCCACGAACGCCCTCGCTCGCGCTGGCCTGGCTCGTCAGTATAAGCCGCACCTGGAGCCACCCTGGCGCCACTGCCAGGCCTGGTTGTCGCAAAAAAGCCACTGGGTAGGGCTACCCTTTGCAGGAGGCTTCTTCAGCGGCATGTTCGCAAAACAGCCTGTATCTCGGCGGTTTGACAGAAAAAATGGCTCAGCATGGGATGAGTCAAGGCATATCGCTTATTGCGAATTCGGAAGATGCCCACAGCCGTCTTCACCAAATAGCGCAGATATTATCGAAGGTTCTTCATGCCTCACACCGAGCGCCTGGATTGCAGGCGCCGCGTCAACAGCGCAACCGTGACCACCAGCGCCCCGCACAGGCTCATCACCAGCGCCATGGGCACCGCGCTACCATCGTGCAGTACACCGACCAACGCCGCGGCCCCTGCGGCAACACTGAACTGCACGCAGCCCATCAAGGCAGAAGCGCTACCCGCCCGAGCGCCCTGCCCGCTCATGGCGCAAGCAGAGGCATTGGGCAGAATGAAACCCAGGCTCGCGATGCATACGAACAGTGGTACCAATAGCGGCCAGAGCGCTGCAGGCCTGATCGCCGCCATGCTCATTAAAGTCAGCCCTGCTGCCAGGTATACCCATACCGCCCGGGTCAGCAGCCAGGCCGGCCCGCGTTTGGCCAGCAGGCGGGCGTTCACCTGAGCCATCAGGATGAACCCCGCAGCATTGGCACCGAAGAACCAGCCGTAATGCTCGGCAGGTACCCCGTACAACTTGATGAACACGAACGGCGAGCCTGCGATGTAGGCGAACATACCGGCAATGGCGATACCGCCCGTCAAGGCGTGCCCCAGGAACACGCGGTCGGCGAGCAGGCGCAGGTACTGACGCAAAGCGCCTGACAATGGCTGCCGGGGAATATGATCAGGCATGCTTTCAGGCAGCCCGAGGCTAACGGCGAGCAGGCAGCCGGCACTGAACAGGCTCAGGGACAGGAATATGAACTGCCACCCAACATGGTTGACCAACACGCCGCCCAGCATGGGCGCAAGGATCGGCGCCAAACCCATGACCAGCACCAGCTGGGAGAATACTTTGGCCGAAGCCACCGGGTCGCACTTGTCGCTGACAATCGCCCGCGACAGCACCATACCCGCGCAGCCACCCAGTGCCTGGACAAAGCGCGCCAGGATCAGGGTGTCCAGGTTGGGCGCATAGGCGCAGGCCAGCGATGCCAGGGTAAAAAGCGCCATGCCGAACAGCAATGGCTTGCGCCGACCGAAACGGTCAGCCACTGGGCCATAGAGCAACTGCCCGATGGACAGCCCTAGAAAGTAGGCGGCCAGGGTAGTCTGGACGTGTTTTTCATCAGTGGCGAACGCCTGGGCTATCGCCGGAAAGGCAGGCAGATAGAAGTCGATCGCCAAAGGCCCGAACGCACTGAGTGCGCCCAGGATAAGGACCATTCGCAGGTTCATCGGGAATCCATAGCAAGCTAACAAAGTTGCACATTCTACCTGCTGTGGACCCCGTCCTGCGCAAAACAATCCAACAATCGCGTTACCTGGCTCGAGCGCTTATACAATCTCGGCCTGGTAACCCTCTTCCTGGATGGCCGCCCGTATCTGCGCCGGGTTGGCACTGCTGTCGACGCGGACCTGCTTCTTTGCCAAGTCGACATCGACCTTGGCAGCGCCATCTAGGGCTTGGACGGCTTGGGTAACCGCCTTCACGCAATGGCCACAGGTCATGCCTTCTACCGAGAATACGTGCATGGGAATACCTCCTCTGGGTTTTCAGCGAGTTTCAAGCTTGCCATGGGGGCAAGGTCAAGCGTGCGTGTCTGGAGGTGGCAATTCGCGTCCACCTCGGCCAAGCTGCGACTTTGAAACAGGCAAGCAGGAGAGTGTTCATGTTCAGGACAGCAATGGGCTTCATCGGGCTGCTGGGTGCGCTCGCGGCGGTGCCGCCGGCCATCGCCGAAGACAACTCGGCCTACAGCGTGCTGATCATTTCCCGCGAACGGCTTGAAGTGGCCACCAGTTGCGAGATCGGTGTCTACCTGAACGATCAACTGTCGGGGCGACTGTTCCAGGAACAGTCCACGTCGTTCAACCTGCCTGCGGGCCCTGTCGATGTGCGCCTGCGCCTGCTGCCTGGGCAGACACCCGGTTGCGCCCCGGGTCTTGAAGATCAACGTAGCACCAGGTTGAACCTGCAAGCCGGGCAGATCAACAAGTACCGCATCGCGATGGGCCAGTATGGGATGGAGCTCAAGCGAACGCCGTTGGACTATTGACCTTCCCCGCATGGCAAGGTTGATGCTGGCAGCGTGCCCAAGGAGGAAATCATGTCCACGCCCGTCACTTATCACCTGCCCGTCTCCGGCATGACCTGCGCCAGCTGCGCTGGCCGAGTGGAACGTGCCTTGCGCAAGGTCACCGGCGCAGAACACGTCACCGTCAACCTTGCCAACGAGCAGGCCCGTGTGCAGGCGCCGGCCGATAGCCTGGATGCACTGGTCAACGCTGTACACGCAGCCGGTTACGCGGTGCCCAGCCATACCGTGGAATTGCAGATCGCCGGCATGACCTGCGCCAGCTGCGTCGGCCGGGTCGAGCGTGCGCTGGCCAAGGTGCAGGGGGTTCTCAAGGTCAGCGTCAATCTGGCCAACGAACGTGCCCACCTGGACGTCCTCGATGGCGTGCAGGATGCGGCGCTGATCGATGCGATAGGGCAAGCCGGTTACCAGGCCAGCCTGCCGCACGCATCCGATAGTGAACAGGCGACGACCCAACGCCGCTTGCGCCGGGAACGCCTTGCAGTCGCCGCGGCGCTGCTGCTGGCTTTTCCCCTGGTGTTGCCCATGCTGGTACAACCGTTGGGCCTGCACTGGATGCTGCCGGCCTGGGCGCAGTTTCTGCTGGCAACGCCGGTGCAGTTCATCCTGGGCGCCCGCTTCTATGTCGCGGCCTGGAAAGCCGTGCGTGCGCGCAGCGGCAACATGGATCTGCTGGTTGCCCTCGGTACCAGTGCCGGTTACGGCTTGAGTCTTTATCAATGGGCCAACGCGCCATCGGGTAGCACACCCCACCTCTACTTTGAAGCCAGTGCAGTGGTCATCGCCCTGGTCATGCTGGGCAAGTACCTGGAAAGCCGTGCCAAGCGCCAGACCGCCAGTGCCATACGCGCCCTGGAAGCGCTGCGTCCCGAGCGTGCGTTAAGGATCATCGATGGCGTGGAGCAGGAGGTCGCCATCGCCCACCTGCGCGTGGGTGACCTGGTCATGGTCAAGCCAGGTGAGCGTTTTCCGGTCGACGGCATCGTCGAAGACGGCCACAGCCATGCCGATGAAGCCCTGATCAGCGGCGAAAGCCTGCCAGTCACCAAGCAACCCGGGGACAGCGTCACCGGGGGTGCTATAAACGGCGAGGGCCGGTTGCTGGTCCGCACGCAGGCGCTTGGCACCGAAACCGTCCTGGCTCGCATCATCCGCCTGGTCGAAGACGCCCAGGCTGCCAAGGCCCCCATTCAGAAACTGGTCGACCGAGTCAGCCAGGTCTTCGTGCCGGCGGTACTGATACTCGCCGCGATGACCTTGTTGGGATGGTGGCTGGCCGGTGCGCCGTTTGAAACCGCCGTGATCAATGCAGTGGCCGTTCTGGTCATCGCCTGCCCATGCGCGCTAGGGCTGGCAACGCCGGCCGCGATCATGGCGGGCACAGGCGTTGCCGCACGCCACGGCATCCTCATCAAAGATGCAGAAGCACTCGAACGCGCGCAGGCCGTCAACCGCGTCGTATTCGATAAAACAGGTACGCTCACCTCCGGCAGCCCGACAGTGGTGCATAGCCAAGCGCTGGACGGCGATACGGACAACCTTTACCGATTGGCCGGCGCGCTTCAGCGCGGCAGTGAACACCCGCTGGCCAAAGCCGTGATGGACGCCTGCGCCGACCGTGGCCTGCGTGTGCCCGAGGTGACCGACAGCCAGTCCCTGACCGGTCGCGGCATTGCCGGACGTGTCGATGGGCGTGACTTGGCACTGGGCAATCGCCGCCTGCTGCAAGACCTTGGCCTGGCGCCCGGTGAACTGGCCGCATCGGCTGACGCCTGGGAAGCACAGGGGCGCACCTTGTCCTGGCTCGTCCAGAGCGGGGCCTCACCCAGCGTGCTTGGCCTGATCGCGTTCGGTGACAGCCTCAAGCCCGGGGCCGATCAGGCGGTCCAGACCCTGCGCAATCAGCACATCAGCAGCTACTTGCTCACTGGCGACAACCGGGGCAGCGCCATGGCCGTGGCGGCCGCCCTCGGCATTACCGATGTCTACGCCGAGGTGCTGCCAGCGGACAAAGCCGCCACCGTGGAAGCCCTCAAGCAGGGCGGTGCCGTTGCCATGGTCGGCGACGGCGTCAACGACGCACCGGCGTTGGCGGCTGCAGACATCGGCATCGCCATGGGCGGTGGCACGGATGTGGCCATGCAGGCCGCCGGCATCACCCTGATGCGCGGTGATCCGCGGCTGGTGCCGGCAGCCCTTGAAATCAGCCGTAGAACCTACGCAAAGATTCGCCAGAACCTGTTCTGGGCGTTCATCTACAACCTCGTCGGCATCCCGCTGGCTGCCTTCGGTTACCTCAACCCGGTCATGGCCGGCGCGGCCATGGCGCTCTCCAGCGTCAGCGTGGTCAGCAATGCGCTGTTGCTCAAGGCCTGGAAGCCCGCCCTGGATCAGGAGGCACCATGAACATCGGCCAAGCGGCAGCCCGTACCGGGCTCAGCACCAAGATGATCCGCTATTACGAATCCATCGGCCTGCTCAAGCCTGCCCTGCGCAGCGACAGCGGCTATCGGATCTATCAGCCTGCGGACCTGCATGCTCTGGCCTTCATCAAACGCTCGCGAGACCTGGGGTTTTCCCTCGAGGAAGTCGGCAAGCTGCTCACCTTGTGGCAGGATCGGCAGCGAGCCAGTGCCGATGTCAAGGCACTGGCCAGCCAGCATATCGATGCGTTGAACAGGCGCATCGAGGAACTGGTTGGCCTGCGCGACACCCTGGTCGAGCTGGTTTCCAGTTGCCACGGCGATGACCGCCCGGACTGTCCGATTCTCAAGGAACTGGCCAACGAAGCGCCGGGGCGCTGCTGCCGCTGAGCATTCCCGGCAGCCCCGCAACCAAGCTCATAGGGCATACCCGTCCAAACGCGACCGAATAGGCATCAATAGCGACTTCGCCCAATATTTACGGGCGTTTTCCTACATAAAATTCGGTTGCTGCCGATGCATTAGGTACCTGCCTCATGTGTCGACAACAATAATTCGGGAGCGCCGATGAGCATCAAACAGAAACTGACCTGGGCCTTTGCGATCATCGCCGCCCTGCCCATCGTGCTGGTGGCCACCTTGGTGGTACTGAACCTACGCGGCGAGGCCAGGGACGGCTTCCTCGACAGCAGCAGCCGAGAAATCCGTCAGGTCAGCAACGCGATGAACATCTTCTTCCAAGGCATCAGCCAGAATGTGGAGTACATGGCCTCGCAACCCTTAGTGGCGGCCACTGGCAACGAACTGACCAAGTACATGAGCGCCACGCCTTCTTCCGAGCTGGGCGAGCAATCGAGCAAGATTCTGGTGTTCATGACCAGTCTGGCCAATGCCCATCCTGCCTATGCCTACCTCTCCTACGGGGTCGCCGACGGGGGCTACGTCGGCTGGCCGGCAGGGCAGAAGTTCGTCAACTACGACCCGCGTACGCGCCCTTGGTACCAGCTGGCCATGGCCAACCCCGGCAAGACCCTGCGCACCGGTGCCTACTACTGGGCCGCCGACGATGCCGTGCTGGTCAGCACCGTACGTGCCGTGGCCAACCAGCTGGGTAACCCTGGCGGCGTGGTCAACGTCGACGTTTCCATCAAAGGCCTCACCGAAATCGTCAAGCAGATCAAGCTGGGCGAAAGCGGGTACCTGCTGCTGGTCGAAAACAACGGCAATGTCCTGGTAGACCCGCGGGACACTGCGCACAACTTCAAACAACTGGCGAGCTTCGGCGACGGCTACGCCGAGCTTGCCAAGCACGGCAAGGGCCTGGCTGAGGTCGAGCTGGACGGTGTTCGCTACATGGCCAATATCTACCCGGACGAACAGTTGGGCTGGACGTTGATCGGGCTGATCGAGCAGCGCGAGGTGATGCAGACCACCACCCGCCTGACCTGGCTGATCGGGATCGTCGCGCTGGTACTGGCTGCCGTGTTCGCCGTGGTGGGTGCCACGTTCGCCAAACTGATCGTGCGCCCGATCAACAGCGTCACCAATGGGCTTGAGGACATCGCCCAGGGCGAAGGTGACCTGACTCGCAACCTGGAAATCCGCGGCCGTGACGAAACTGCCCAGCTGGCGAGCTGGTTCAACCAGTTCCTGGGGGCCATTCGCAGCCTGATCCAGCACATCAGCGCCGCAGCCGGCAACATCCTCAACACCTCCACCAGCTCGACACGCGTGTCCAGCGACATGGCTGAGGCCGCCGGGCGCCAGCGTGAGGCCGTTGACATGGTGTCCACCGCCTTCCATGAAATGGTCGCCACTGCCAACGAGGTCGCGCGCTCCTGCAGCCAAGCGGCGCAGTCGGCCGACAGCGGCCAGCAGCAGGCGCGCGAAGGCCAGCAGCAGATCGATGCCGCCGTGAGCAGCGTCGACCGCCTGAGCCACGAGATCGAGCAGTCGGCGCAGTCGATCCAGCAGCTTGAGCGCGACAGCAACGCCATCCAGTCGATCCTGGGCACCATTCGCTCCATTGCCGAGCAGACCAACCTGCTGGCGCTCAACGCCGCCATCGAAGCTGCCCGTGCCGGTGAGCAAGGGCGCGGGTTCGCGGTGGTGGCCGACGAAGTACGTGCCCTGGCCAAGCGAACCGCCGACTCCACGGCCGAAATCGACGGCCTGCTGGGCAACCTGGCCGGGCGCACGGCCGAGGTGGCGGCGCAAATGCACGCCAGCCTCGAAGTTTCGCAGCAATCGGTGAGCCGTATCGGCATGGCCCGCGACAGCTTCGGGCAAATACGCGAGTCGGTGGACGTGATCCGTGACATGAACACGCAGATCGCCACGGCAGCCGAAGAGCAGCACCAGGTAGCCGAGGACATCAACCGGCACATCAGCCAGATCCACGGCGATGCCCAGCTGGTGGCGGAACTGGCCCAGGCCGCCCGCCAGGACTCCGAAAGCCTCGCCGGCCTGTCCAACGAGCTGGACTCACTGGTGCGCAGGTTCCGTACCTGACGGCAAGAGCTTCGCGAGCATCGGGCCTGCACGTTCACGGGCTCGCGCAGCGCCGCACCCGGTAAGCCGCTAGAGTTTCAACTCGCCCGGCGTGGCACCGAACAGCTGCTTGAAGGCGGCGATGTAGGCGGAGGTCGAGTCGTACCCGCAGCCCAGCGCCGCGTCAGTGACCGTGTGCCCCGCCTCGAGCGCGGTCAAGGACGACAGCAAGCGCATGCGCTGGCGCCAGTTGCGAAAGCTCAACCCAGTCTCGCGCTGGAACAACCGCATCAGGGTCTTTTCCGAACACCCCAGTTCGCACGCCCATTGTTGCAAGGTCTGCGGCTGATCCGGGGCAGCGATCAGGCCATTGCACAGGGCAAGCAAGCCTGGGTGTTGTGGCAACGGCAACGAAAACGCCACTTCCGGCAACGCCTGCAATTGGTCAAGCAGCACGGCGACCAGGCGCGCCTGCGCGCTATCGCCTTCGGGGTAATGTGCAGGGTACAGGCAGAACTGCTTGATCAGCTCACGGGCCAAGGGGGTCACTTCCAGTACACGACAACGCTCCGCGGCCCACGGGCAGGCATCGGGCCGTATGTAGAGGCTGCGCATTTCAGCCTGCATCGAACTGGACACGGCATGCTCGGCCTGCGCCGGTATCCACACGCCCCATTGCGGCGGGGCGAAGTAGCTGCCTTCCTGGGTATACACCCCCAGTACGCCACTGATGGCATAGGAAAACTGCACCCAGTCATGTTGATGCGACGTCGTCCACGAGCCGGCCACCAGTCGCTCGGCGCGCGCATAGAGCGGTCGAGGCAGGCAATCGAGCGTTGGAATGGGACGAGGATGTCCGATGGCAGGCATGGCGATTTCTTATCATGATGATCGGCCAAGCCTACCAGCCTAAATGCCCTGGGCGTTATCCGGCTCGATGTGCACCTTCGGTCACCCAGCCGGATGAACACCGACGCTCACCGCTCGACGATGACCGTAACGCCCTGCCCGCCTGCGGCGCAGATCGAGATCAGGCCGCGTCCTTGAGGCGCCGTGGACAGCAGCTTGGCCAAGTTGGCCAGGATGCGTCCACCGGTGGCGGCAAATGGATGCCCTGCCCCAAGTGAGCTGCCCTTCACGTTCAGCCGAGAACGGTCGATCGCCCCCAGCGGCGCATCCAGCCCAAGGCGCTCCCGGCAGTACTGGGCATCCTCCCAGGCCTTGAGGGTGCACAGCACCTGGGCTGCGAATGCCTCATGGATCTCGTAGTAATCAAAATCCTGCAACGTCAGGTTGTTGCGGGCCAGCAAGCGCGGCACCGCATACACTGGCGCCATCAGCAGGCCCTCGCGGCCATCGACGAAATCCACCGCGGCTGTTTCGCCATCGACCAGATAGGCGAGCACCGGCAGGCCATGTTGGTCTGCCCACTCCTGGGTTCCCAGCAACACCAGCGAGGCGCCATCGGTCAATGGTGTGGAATTGCCTGCCGTCAAGGTGCCCTCATCGCTGCGGTCGAAGGCCGGTTTGAGCTTGGCCAATTGCTCCAGCGTCAGGCCGGGACGCAGGTTGTTGTCCCGGGTCAGCGACCGAAAAGGGGTCATCAAATCGTCTTGCCAACCTTCCTGGTAGGCACGTGCCAGGCATTGATGGCTACGCAGCGCCAATTCGTCCTGCTCAGCCCGGCCAATGCACCAGGTTTTGGCCATGCGTTCGCAGTGCTCGCCCATCGACAACCCGGTGCGTGGCTCGCCGTTGCGCGGCAGCGAAGGCTTGAGGTGGTGAGGCCGCAAGCCCAGGAAAGGCTTGAGGCGGTCACCCAGCGCCTTGCCCCGGTTGGCTTGCAACATCATCCGGCGCAGGCCTTCGCTCACGGCGATGGGTGCGTCGGACGTAGTGTCGACGCCGCCCGCAATGCCGCAGTCGATCTGCCCAAGGGCAATCTTGTTGGCCACCAGCAATGCCGCTTCCAGCCCGGTGCCGCAGGCCTGCTGAATGTCATAGGCGGGGGTCGAGGCCGACAGGCGCGAACCCAGCACGCACTCTCGCGTCAGGTTCATGTCCCGGGCATGCTTGAGTACCGCGCCTGCCACCACCTCGCCAAGGCGCAGGCCGTGCAGGCGGTAACGTTCGATGAGCCCCTCGAGTGCGGCAGTCAGCATGTCCTGGTTGCTGGCTGTGGCGTACGCACCATTGGAACGGGCGAATGGAATTCGGTTGCCGCCCAAAATAGCGACCCGGCGAAGTGAGCGCATGCGCATGTTCCTCCTGAAACAATTTGATCCGTAGAGCCTAGGTGTTTTTGCCGCATTCGAACGACCTGGCCACAATCCTGGTCCACACTGTCAGACTTGCTTTCGGAGGACCCACCATGAGCGATCGCTACCTTGGTTTTGCCAACTCCAGCCTCGGCCGCAAACTTGTCGACAGCCTTGGCCTGCCTCGTCCAGCCACCCTGGAGCGCTGGGAAGCGGGCCGCATGCGGCCAGTGGACGGGCCGTTGGTCCTTGGCGGCGGCCCCTTGGCACGCCAGGTCGAAACATTCGCAGCGCGGTTGACCGACGCGGTTTACGGCTTCAACGGCCAAGGCCTGCAGTGCGAACCCTGGGTCGCTGGGTTGGGCCCCAGGATCAAGGCGTTGGTGTTCGATGCCAGTCACTTGTCCGACAGCGATGCGCTCACGCAGTTGCGCGAATTCTTCCAGCCGCTACTGCGCAACCTGGCGCCTTGCGCCCATATCGTGGTCTTGGGTCGCCCGCCTGAGGCCGTCGCCGACCCGATGGCCAGTGTCGCCCAGCGTGCCCTGGAAGGGTTCAGCCGTTCGCTGGCCAAGGAACTGCGCAACGGCGCTACTGCCCAGTTGCTGTACGTGGGTGACGGCGCCGAATCTCAACTCGAAGGCGCGTTGCGCTTCTTCCTGTCGCCCAAGAGCGCCTTCGTGTCGGGCCAGGTGCTGCGCCTACAGCCCTGCCAGGCTCAGGTCGAGGACTGGACACGGCCGCTCAGCGGCAAGCGCGCGCTGATCACTGGGGCTGCCCGCGGCATCGGCGCCGCCATTGCGGAAACCCTGGCCCGCGACGGTGCCGATGTGCTGCTGCTCGATGTGCCCCCGGCCAGCGAGCAATTGCAGGCGCTCGCTGCGCGCCTGGGTGGCAAGGCGCTGGTCCTGGACATCTGCGCCGGTGACGCTGCCGAGCAGTTGCTGGCGGCATTGCCCGATGGCCTCGACATCCTGGTGCATAACGCAGGCATCACCCGTGACAAGACCCTGGCGAACATGACCCCCGAATATTGGGACGCCGTACTGGCGGTGAACCTCAAGGCTCCTCAGCTGCTGACCCAGGCCCTGCTCGATAACGGCGCGTTGCACGAGGACGCCCGCATCACCCTGTTGGCTTCGGTCAGTGGTATCGCCGGCAACCGGGGGCAATCCAACTACGCTGCCAGCAAGGCTGGGCTGATTGGCTTGGCCCAGGCCTGGGCACCGACGCTTGCCGAACAAGGCATCAGCATCAACGCAGTAGCGCCTGGTTTCATTGAAACCCATATGACGGGCGCCATGCCCATGGGCTTGCGCGAAGCGGGGCGACGTCTGAGTTCGCTCGGCCAGGGCGGCAAGCCCCAGGACGTGGCCGAAGCCATCGCCTGGCTTAGCCAACCTGGCTCTGGCGCCGTTAACGGCCAGGTGCTGCGGGTGTGCGGCCAGGCACTGATGGGGGCTTGAGCATGCAACGACAATGGCACGACCTGCATCAACCCGCCAGCCGCGCCAGCCTGTACCTGCGCGCAGCGGGCAAACGCCGCATCAGCGGTGATCAACTGCCCACGCACGGGCTGCGCTGCACCCTGGCGGTTCAGCCTGAGCAACTGCATGCCTACCGGCAATTGTGCCGTTTCGTCGACGATGGCCGGCTGCCTGCCACGTACCCGCACATCATGGCGTTCAACCTGCAGGTGCAGTTGATGACCGCCGAGCAGTTCCCCTTTCCGCTGCTGGGCCTGGTCCATCTGCACAACCGCATCGATGTCATCCGCCCGCTTGGGGGCATCGAGTCGCTGCGCATGGCGGTTCATGCCGACAACCTGCAGCCCCACCCCAAAGGCGGAACCTTCGACCTGATCACCGAGGCGGCAGACGGTATTGGCGTGCTATGGCGGGAAACCAGCCGCATGCTCGTGCGCGGGTTGAAACTCGACGGCAACCTGGCAGAGGCGGACGAGGGTCAGGCCAGCCACTTGCCTGAAGTCACGCGCTGGTATGCCGACAGTGATATCGGCCGCCGTTATGCCAAGGTCTGCGGCGACTACAACCCCATTCACCTCAGCACACCCAGCGCTAAGCTGTTCGGTTTCCCCACCGCCATCGCCCACGGCATGTGGAACAAGGCCATGGCCGCGCTGCACGGGCACTTGCCTCACAGTGGCTACCGGTTCGAGGTAGATTTTAAAAAACCCGTGCGTTTGCCCTCGGAGGTGGTGCTCAGCGCCAGCCAGGTCGGCCCTGTGGGTGAGCTGCGCCTGGACGGCCAGACGGACGTGATACACATGCTCGGCCGCTGGGCCCGCTTGCAGGGCTGACTGGCGCATGCTGCGCCCCGTGCAGGGAAGCTTGCTTTGCAATGGCCCTGCGCGGAAGCTATGCGCCATGAGGAGAACCCGATGAACCTGCAAGAACTGACTCAACGCCTGCATCAAATCCGCGATACCAATGACTGGCAACGTTTCCACAGCCCAAAGAACCTGGCCATGGCCGCCAGCGTCGAAATGGCCGAGCTGGTTGAAATCTTCCAGTGGCTCAGCGAGGACGAGTCACGTCGCCTGCCACCCGAACAGTTGGCCCACGCCGGGCAGGAAGTGGGCGATGTCGTGCTCTACCTGTTGCTGTTGTGCAGTGAACTGGGGCTGGACATGGACCAGGTGGTCCGCGCCAAGCTGGCTGACAGCGAAAGGCGCTTCGCACGATGAACGACCGTCATTTCGATGAACTGGCTACCCGTTTTGCAGAGAAAATCTACGGTGGCGCAAAGGGGGCGATCCGGCTGGCAGTCTTGCAGGCCGACTTGGCCGAAGCCTTGCCGGATCGCCCATTGCGCATCCTCGACATCGGTGCGGGCCTGGGGCACATGGCGCTATGGTTGGCCCAACGCGGCCACCAGCTTACGCTGGCCGAACCCGCCGAGCCCATGCTCGAAGGGGCACGGGCCCGCTTTGCCGAGGCCGGCCAGGCGGCAACGTTCATCCAGGCGCCCTGGCAAGCGCTGCTGGGTGAGCTGACCGAGCCCTACGACGTGGTCGTGTGCCACGCGGTACTCGAATGGCTGGCTGAGCCGGAAAGTATCCTGCCCGTTTTGCATCAACTCACGGCCCCCGGGGGTTGGCTGTCGCTGGCGTTCTATAACCGCGATGCCTTGGTCTACCGCAACCTGCTCAAGGGACATTTCCGCAAGCTTCGCAGTAATCGCCTTGAAGGTGAAAAGCAGAGCCTTACCCCGCAGAAACCACTTGATCCGCGGGCGCTCAGGGCGCAACTTGAACCTATGTGGCAGGTCGAAAGTGAAAGCGGCATACGTGTTTTCCATGACTACATGCCCAAGGAATTCCAGGACCGCGCCGAGCTGCTGGACGTGCTGGAAATGGAGCTCGCTCACCGCCGCCATCCGAGTTTCGCCGGCCTGGGCCGTTACCTGCATTGGGTCTGTCGCCCACGTTGACCTGCCGTGAGGAGCAAGCATGCCGTACCGTCTGTTGCCACTGGCCCTGCTGCCTTTGGTTCTGGCCGGGTGCCAGGGGACCAATCCCTACGTCGCCAGCAGCCGTCCACTGCCACCGGCCCCGCCTCAGGCAGCGACCACGTTCGACGCAAGCGCTTATCCCGCACCTGCAAGGGACTACGGCCGCTACCGCAGCTGGAGCTGGCGTGACGGGCGTCTGCCCAGCGGTTCGGCCAATGCCGACCCTGCACAGCTGGCCGATGCAGTGGCCGCAGCGCTCGATCAGCAGGGCTTGCGCCCCGCCCGCAGCGGTGTAGGTGACCTGCTCGTCGGCGCCGATATCCGCCTGGAAAAACGCCTGCGCCAAGTGCGCGACTATAACAGCTACGACCCGTACTATGGACCCTACGGCAACGTGGGCTATGGCGGTTACCGTAACGGTTATGGGGGTTACACCAGTGTTCCGGTCGTACGCACCTATCAGGTTGAGGTCATGGTAGTGCGCATCGACCTGTACGACAGCCGCAGCGGCCAGGCCGTCTGGAGCGCAAGTGCCGAAAGCGGCAACGACCAGGCTTCACCGCGGGACCGTGAAAATGCCGTGCGCGACGCCGTGCGCAAGGCCCTCAGCGGCTATCCTCCCAGTTAACGCCTAACGGAGATTCATCAT
The DNA here is from genome assembly GCF_046231935.1 of Pseudomonas sp. KCJK9111. Taxonomy (NCBI): domain Bacteria; kingdom Pseudomonadati; phylum Pseudomonadota; class Gammaproteobacteria; order Pseudomonadales; family Pseudomonadaceae; genus Pseudomonas; species Pseudomonas sp. KCJK9111. Next base: position 22,159 of record NZ_JBJJMO010000070.1, read on the forward strand.
GTTGCGCCGCCTGTTACTCGTGTCGTTTGCGGCCTTGCTGGCTGCCTGCTCAAGCCATAACGTGCAGCAGGACTACGACGCGAGTCGTGATTTTGCCGCCTACCGCAACTGGGCCTGGCAGGAGCCCGGCTTGCAATACCGTCCTGATGATCCACGCATCAAGAGCGACCTGACCGAGCAGCGCATCCGCCAGGCGGTCAGCGACCAGCTCGATCAGCGGGGCCTACGCCCAGCGCCCCCTGGCACGCGTGCTGACCTCAACGTGCGCACCTACCTGATCGTGGAACAGCGCCAGCAACAGGTCACCACCAACTACG
>NZ_JBJJMO010000071.1:0-22375 GCF_046231935.1 Pseudomonas sp. KCJK9111
CCGAATGTAACACTTGCTTTTTTGTGCGTCTAGTGCTCTGGAAAAGAAAAGCCCCGCATTTGCGGGGCTTTTTTCATCACAGGTGGGCGTCGAGGAACGCTTCCAGCTGCGATTTGGACAAGGCGCCGACCTTGGTGGCTTCGACGTTGCCGTTCTTGAACAGCATCAGCGTCGGGATACCACGCACGCCGTGCTTGGCTGGGGTTTCCTGGTTTTCGTCGATGTTCAGCTTGGCGACGACCAGCTTGCCTTCGTACTTAGCGGCGATGTCGTCCAGAACCGGAGCGATCATCTTGCACGGGCCGCACCATTCAGCCCAGTAGTCGACCAACACCGGGCCTTGAGCCTGAAGCACTTCGGCATCGAAGGTGGCGTCGGTGACGTGTTTGATTTTGTCGCTCATGGAAATCTCCAAGGTCATAAGCACGGAAAACGTTGCCCATCATAGCCGCCCCCGCGGTCGACAGGAAGCCGCAGACGATTGAGTGTAACTATAGTTGTGCAAGAGCACTCGAATCGAAACTGTCACATCGCCGTCATCAAATCGAATGGCATATTGCCGTATATCAAGCTCACCGCGCAGGCCAGGTGCCACGCGTTGGCGACCAGCCTGCTATCGTGGCACGATTGCCAGGTTAATGACCGAGAACTTCCAGATCATGCCGCATACCACCGCGAAGAACCTGTCCCTGATAGCCGCCATCGACCTTGGCTCCAACAGCTTCCACATGGTCGTGGCCAAGGCCCACCACACCGAAATCCGCATTCTCGAGCGGCAGGGCGAGAAGGTACAGCTGGCCGCCGGCATCGATGAGGAGCGCAAGCTCAGTGAAGAAGCCATGGAGCGCGGTCTTGAATGCCTCAAGCGCTTCGCTCAGCTGATCAACGGCATGCCCGCAGGCTCGGTGCGCATCGTCGGCACAAACGCCTTGCGTGAAGCGCGCAACCGCAACATCTTCATCCAGCGTGCCGAAGCCATTCTTGGCCACCCGGTGGAAGTCATTTCAGGCCGCGAAGAGGCCCGCCTGATCTACCTGGGCGTTTCCCACACGCTGGCCGATACCGCGGGCAAGCGCCTGGTGGCGGACATTGGTGGCGGCAGCACCGAATTCATCATTGGCCAGCGCTTCGAGCCCCTGTTGCGCGAGAGCTTGCAGATGGGCTGCGTCAGCTTCACCCAGCGCTATTTCCGTGACGGCAAGATCACCCCGGCACGCTATGCACAGGCGTATACGGCCGCCCGGCTTGAGCTGATGAGCATCGAGCATGCCCTGCACCGCCTGACCTGGGATGAAGCCATCGGCTCGTCCGGCACCATTCGCGCCATCGGCGCCGCCATTAGGTCCGCAGGCCTGGGCAATGGTGAGGTGAATGCCGAAGGGTTGGCCTGGGTCAAGCGCAAGCTGTTCAAGCTGGGCGAAGTCGACAGGATCGACTTCGATGGGGTCAAGCCGGATCGGCGCACCATCTTCCCGGCGGGCCTGGCCATCCTCGAAGCGATCTTCGATGCCCTGGAGCTACAGCGCATGGACCACTGCGACGGTGCGCTGCGTGAAGGTGTGCTCTTCGACCTGCTTGGACGGCATCATCATGAGGACGTACGCGAGCGTACCCTCAACTCGCTGATGGAGCGCTACCACGTCGACCAGGGCCAGGCCGCCAGGGTCGAGCGCAAGGCACTGCATGCCTTCGACCAAGTGGCCGAGGCATGGGACCTGCAGGACGGCAACTGGCGCGATCTGCTGGGTTGGGCAGCCAAGGTCCACGAGATCGGCCTGGACATTGCCCACTATCATTATCACAAGCACGGCGCGTACCTGATCGAGCACTCCGACCTGGCAGGCTTCTCGCGCGAGGATCAGCAGATGATGGCCTTGCTGGTGCGCGGCCACCGCCGCAACATTCCCAAGGACCGTTATGCCGAACTGGGGGATGAAGGGGTCAAGCTGCTGCGCCTGTGCGTGCTGCTGCGCTTCGCCATCCTGTTCCACCATATCCGGGGCACGCAGCAGATGCCCAAAGTCGAGCTCAAGGCGGCCGACAACCGCCTGGAAGTGGTATTCCCGGAAGGTTGGCTCGAACAGAACCAGCTGACCCAGGCCGACTTCGCCAACGAGGCGGAGTGGCTGGCCCGGGTCGGCTTCGTCCTCAGCGTACGTTAAGGACCGGGTTGCTCAGGCGCTCCAGCAGGGTCGCCTGGGCACTGCGCGGGTTCTGGTTACCCGTTGGACTGCTGCGCACATAGCGCCCGTCTGGCTGAAGGGTCCAGGCGTGGGTGTTGTCGGTCAGGTACGCCTCCAGTTCCTTCTTCACCCGCAACAGCAGCTTCTTGCCCTCGACCGGGAAGCAGGTCTCGACCCGCTTGTCGAGGTTGCGCTCCATCCAGTCGGCACTGGAGAGGTAGATCTGCTCTTCACCGCCATTGAGGAAATAGAACACACGTGTGTGTTCCAGGAAGCGGCCGATGATCGAGCGTACCTGGATGTTATGTGAAACCCCTGGAATCCCTGGACGCAGGCAGCACATGCCACGCACGATCAGGTCGATCTTCACCCCCGATTGACTGGCCTTGTACAAGGCCTTGATGACCTTCGCATCGGTCAGCGAGTTGAATTTGGCGATGATGTGCGCCGGCTTGCCGTCCAAGGCGAACTGGGTTTCGCGGGCGATCATGTCCAGCATGCCCTTTTTCAAGGTGAACGGCGCATGCATCAGTTTCTTCATGCGCAGGGTCTTGCCCATGCCGATCAACTGGCTGAACAGCTTGCCGACGTCCTCGGTGAGCGCATCGTCGGAGGTGAGCAGGCTGTAGTCGGTGTACAAACGGGCGTTGCCAGCGTGGTAGTTGCCGGTCCCCAGGTGCGCATAGCGTACGATCTCGCCCTGCTCGCGGCGCAGGATCAACATCATCTTGGCGTGCGTCTTGAAACCGACCACGCCATAGATCACCACCGCGCCTGCCGCTTGCAGGCGGCTTGCCATCTGCAGGTTGGACTCCTCGTCAAAGCGTGCGCGCAGTTCGATCACTGCGGTGACTTCCTTGCCGTTGCGCGCTGCATCGACCAGCGCATCGACGATTTCCGAGTTGGCGCCGGAGCGGTACAGCGTCTGGCGTACGGCCAGGACGTGCGGGTCCTTGGCCGCCTGGCGCAACAAGTCGATGACCGGCGTGAACGACTCGAAGGGGTGCATGAGCAGGATGTCCTGCTTGCTGATCACGCTGAAAATATTGTCGGCGTTCTGCAGCAACTTCGGGATGGCCGGGGTGAACGGCACGTATTGAAGCTCGGGGTGGCTGTCCAGCCCGGTAATGCTGAACAACCGCGTCAGGTTGACCGGCCCGTTGACCTGGTACAGCTCGCTTTCGCTCAGGCTGAACTGCTTGAGCAGGTAGTCCGACAGGTGCTTGGGGCACGTATCGGCGACTTCCAGGCGCACGGCATCGCCATAGCGGCGCGAGAACAGCTCGCCACGAAGCGCCCGGGCCAGGTCGTCGACTTCCTCGGAATCCAACGCCAGGTCGGCGTTGCGGGTCAGGCGGAACTGGTAGCACCCCTTGACCTTCATGCCCTGGAACAGGTCGTCTGCGTGGGCGTGGATCATCGACGAAAGGAAGACATAGTTGGCACCGGTGCCACCCACTTCCTCAGGCACGCGAATGACCCGTGGCAGCAGCCGCGGTGCCGGAATGATGGCCAGGCCTGAATCGCGGCCGAACGCATCGACGCCTTCGAGCTCGACGATGAAGTTCAGGCTCTTGTTCACCAGCAACGGGAATGGGTGGGTAGGGTCCAGGCCGATCGGGGTGATGATGGGCGCGATCTCGTCGCGGAAGTAGCGACGCACCCATGTCTTGAGCTTGGGTGTCCAGTGACGACGACGAATGAAGCGAATCTGGTGCTTTTCCAGCTCTGGCAGCAATACATCGTTAAGAATCGCGTACTGGCGATCGACCTCGATATGCACCAGTTCGCTGATGCGCGTGAGGGCCTGGTGCGGCTGCAAGCCGTCGGCGCCGGCCTGCTCGCGGGCGAAATTGATCTGTTTCTTAAGCCCAGCCACACGAATCTCGAAAAACTCGTCCAGGTTGCTCGAGAAAATCAGCAGGAACTTCAGGCGTTCGAGCAACGGGTAGCTTTCATCCAGGGCCTGCTCCAGTACCCGGATGTTGAACTGCAGTTGGGACAGTTCGCGATGAATGTACAGGCTGGTATCGTCCAGGCCGGGCACGGCGATGGGCGGCGCCGGGGCCGGCGTGGGCGGCGCTGGCTCCGCTGCAGGCTCTACAGCGACCTGGGACACAGGTGGCAGATCAGGCGGGGTCTGCACCAGCTCCTCTGGAAGCTCCTTGGCATCCTTGATCAAGACAGGGGGAAGCACTTCGTTATTCATCTGGCGGTCCTGAGGACGTTAACGCCCTATCATCAATTGAGCGGCAAGATAAGCGCCCATTATGACGCCTGTGTTACACGCCAGGGCAAGCCATGGCACACGGTTGCAGACATTGTGGTGGCGGGCACTGTTCACGTCGAGACACATTTGGACACTTTCCCGAACGCACGCGAAGGGGTAGGCTGCGCGTTCATTTCGCCAGCACCTCAGAAAATGCTCCAACAATTCCTGCAGGATTTCGGCTACTTTGCCCTTTTTCTAGGCACCTTCTTCGAAGGCGAGACCATTCTGGTCCTTGCAGGCTTTCTTGCGTTCCGCGATTACATGGACATCAAGCTGGTATGCCTGGTGGCATTCATGGGCAGCTATGCCGGTGATCAGCTGTGGTATTTCATGGGTCGTCGCCATGGGCGCAAGATTCTGGCGCGCAAGCCCCGCTGGCAGGCAATGGGCGACCGCGCCCTGGGCCACATCCGTCGCCATCCCGATATCTGGGTGCTCAGCTTCCGCTTCGTTTACGGGCTTCGCACGGTAATGCCGGTCGCAATAGGCCTTTCGGGCTATCCGCCGCGGCGCTACCTGCTGCTCAACGGCATCGGGGCCGCGATCTGGGCCATCGCCCTGGGTGCTGCGGCCTATCATTTCGGCGCAATCCTCGAAGGCCTGCTGGGCAATATCAAGCGCTACGAACTGTGGGTACTCGGTGCCTTGCTGGTGCTTGGCGTAGGCCTGTGGCTGCACCGGCGCTTTCGCACGCTGCGGGCAGAGCGCCGGGCTGCGCGCGAGTCCCAGGACTGAACACCTGCACCGCGGCACACTCCAACAGACATGGACCATCCCGCACTGCGCCGCGCTGCCAGCCTGACGGGTATCAAGCGCTTCGACCTGGAGTAATGAGCATGACAAAAAAAGTGGCGGTGATTCTTTCTGGCTGTGGCGTTTATGACGGTGCAGAAATTCACGAAAGCGTGATCACCCTGCTGCGCCTGGACCAACGCGGCGCGCAGGTGCAGTGCTTTGCACCGAACATCGCGCAGATGCATGTCATCGACCACCTGACCGGCAACGAGATGCCCGAGTCGCGCAACGTGCTGGTGGAATCTGCCCGTATTGCGCGTGGCGATGTGAAAGACATCCGTGAGGCGCGCGTCGAGGATTTCGACGCGTTGATCGTTCCGGGCGGCTTTGGCGCGGCCAAGAACCTCTCGGACTTTGCCCTAAAAGGCGCAGACTGCACTGTCAATCCGGCTGTCCTGGCGTTGGCCGAGGCGTTCGCCGCTGCCTGCAAGCCAGTTGGCCTGATCTGTATCTCGCCTGCACTGGCTGCCAAGATCTATGGCCCTGGCGTGGTCTGCACCATCGGTAACGACGCCGATACCGCTGAGGCCGTCGTCAAGATGGGCGGCACCCACGAAGAATGCGACGTGCACGACATCGTCGAGGACCCGCAGCGCAAACTGGTGACCACTCCCGCCTACATGTCGGCAAAGACCATCAGCGAAGCCGCTGGCGGGATCTACAAGCTGGTTGATCGCGTGCTGGAGCTGACCCACGAGTAAGCTCCGCTTGCCCGGCTGGAGCGCCTGACCGGGCGGTTGACGCTCTACTGGATATCAACGCACCGATAGCCGAGTGATAATCCGGTCCAGCGCATTGGCAAACGCCTGTTTGTCGCGATCCCCATAGGGCCCCTGCCCGCCGCCCGACTGGCCCTGTTCACGCAGTTCGGTGAACAGGTTGCGCGTAGCCAGGCGCTCGCCCATGTTGCGCTCGTCGAACTCGCGCCCGCGCGGATCCAGCGCCGCTACGCCTTTCTTCACTAGCCGGTCGGCCAGCGGCACGTCGCTGCAGACGACCAACTCACCCGGCACGGCATGCTCGACGAGATAATCGTCGGCCGCATCCATGCCACTGGGTACCACGATCAGTTGCACGATGCCGAATGCTGGCTTGGCCACCGCCTGACCCGCGACCATGACCACTTCGAACTTGCGCTTGAGGGCGAACTTGACGATCAGGTCCCTGGCGGCCTTCGGACACGCGTCGGCATCGATCCAAACACGCATGATTTACCTCACGTTGTCATTGAGCCAGCCATGATGCACTACCCCACAGGTTGCAGGAACTCGCGCAAATGGCCTCAGTACTCAATGAGCCTGCGTGGGCCTTATCGTTCAGGCTACACTCGCCCCAGCTTCAGCGGACTGATGAGCGCAAAATGAATTGTCCCGACGAGATCCAACTGGACCTGGACAACGGGATCGACCGTAAGCTGCTGGCCACCTTGCGCGGGCGCTACCTACAGATCAACGCAGGCCGCCTGCAGCGGGCAATGGCCGGTTTGCCCCCCCGCCAGCAGCAGGTGCTGACCGTGCTGCCAGTGCTGTTCCATGTGAACCATCCGTTATTGCCCGGCTATGTTTCGTCGATGACGCCGGCAGGGATCTGCGACTTCGAGCCAAGCGGCGACCAGGTATTCGAAGCCCAGCGCCTGGCACGTGCTTTCAGCTACAAAGCCCGCGACAACACCTCTGCACGGTCCATCGACGGGCTGTTTCTAATCGGCAGCCTGGGCACGCTTGCCCAGGCTGAGGACAGCGACATCGATGTGTGGGTATGCCATACCAGCGACCTGGAGCACGAAGCGTTGGAGTCACTGCAGCGTAAATGCCAGTTGCTGGAGACCTGGGCCGCGAGCCAGGGCGCCGATACGCATTTCTTCCTGATTGACACCCAGGCGTTCGCTCAAGGCCAGCGCGCAGGCCAACTCGGCACCGACGATTGCGGCACCACGCAGCATTATCTTCTGCTGGACGAGTTCTACCGCACGGCCCTCTGGTTGGCAGGACGGACGCCACTGTGGTGGTTGGTGCCGCCCGATCAGGAGTGCGCTTACCCGGCCTACGCCCAGACCCTGCTGGCAAAGCGTTTCGTACGTCCTGGAGAAGCGCTCGATCTGGGCCACCTGGGGCAGATCCCAGGCCACGAATTCATTGGCGCCGGGCTTTGGCAGCTGTTCAAAGGTATCGATGCCCCTCACAAGTCCTTGCTCAAACTGCTGCTGGCCGAAGCCTATGCCAGCGAATACCCCACCGTGCGGTGCCTGAGCCTTGACTACAAGCAAGCGGTGTTCGCCAATCAGCTCGACCTTGACCATCTCGATCCTTACGTCATGGTCTACCAACGGATCGAGCGCTACCTGATACAGCGCGGTGAGCTGGCTCGGTTGGAACTGGTGCGGCGCAGCTTGTACCTGAAAGTGAACGGCAAGCTCAGCGAACAGGGGCGCGCCGAGGGCTGGCAACGCCGCCTGCTGCGCAGCCTGACCGACGCATGGGGATGGGGAGGCGCGCAGCTGGCCATGCTCGATGGTCGCCCTGGCTGGGGGGTGCACCAGGTTACCCTGGAGCGCCGCGAACGGGTGGCCGAGCTCAGCCGCAGTTACCGGTTTCTGGTGCAGTTCGCACGCGCTCACGACGCGACCAGTCGGGCTGACCTGCGCGAGCTCAGCCTGTTGGGGCGGCGTCTGCAAGCGGCATTCGAACGCCGTGCAGACAAGGTGGAAATCCTCCAGGGCGACCGTGCTTGCGACCTGGCCGAACAAACCGTGACGTTGGCCCAATCACCCAGCCGCAGAGCGCCAGGCAGCCACCCCTGGGCACTCTACAGCGGTAACCTGCATGGCCATGAGATGGAACTCGCCAACCCGATCAAGCGCTGCTGGCACCTTGTGGAACTGTTGGTCTGGGCCCATTGCAATGGCGTGATAGACAGCCACACACGACTGGCGCTTCATCCGGGCATCAGCGATCTGAAAGAGCCTGAATTGCAGGGCCTGCTCGCAAGCCTGCAGCAGCTCATCGTGTTGCCGCTGCTGGCCGTCAGCGAGGTGAGGCTATTGCAGCCAAGCGCTGCCGAAGATGTGCTGCTGCTGATCAACGTGGGCATCGACCCCCTGCCCCACCACCGTGAACTGGATATCCTGCTGACCACTGAGCGTACCGACTCGCTCAGCTACGGTGGCCTGCGGGAAAACCTGGTATTGACGGTGGACCAGGTCACGATCAGCTCCTGGAACGAGGTGCTGGTACATCGCTACGACGGCGAGCACGCGCTGATGCGATGCCTGCGCGACTTCATCAACCTGCCGAAACAGGCAAGCGGCTGGCCCAACGTGCGGGCGCACTGCTTTGCCCAGCACCGGGCGCAGGCCATCAGTCAGCGTGTCGCCGAGCTCTTCCAGACCGCGCGGCAGTTGCACGAACAGGAGGCCCCTGGCCGTTACCTGGTGCAAGTGGCGCACCAGGTTCATGTGCTGGAGTGGCTTGGGGGCAAGGTCGTCCTCACAAGCCTGGACGATCATGATGCGCTACTCGCGTTCCTGGGCCAGGCGCGCAGCACCTACAGCCCTGTGCATCTGGATGCCAATGCCTTGGCGGACACCGATGTAGGCCTTGTGCTCGAGCAAGCCCGCCGCGACTGCGTTCAGGTCTTCTATCGACTATTCGACAACTGGGCCGAGCTCTACGTGCTGGATGAATGCAACGCCTTGTGGCACGAGCGCGTGCCGTTGCAGGACGAACCTCATCTTCTGCTGCCGCTGCAACGCTTTCTGGCATCGGTCTTGCGACGACGCGAGGCGCAGTTGCCTTATGGTGCAAGGCAAGCAGCACGCCTGGACATCGTGTACGCGCAGCTGCTCGGGTCTGGATCAGGCAGGGCACGGGGCCTGGAGCAGCGGGTGGCACCGGATGCGGGGAACGCGCAGCCCTACTACGACGTCCAGGCCATGCTTCACGCCGACACCGACGGTGCCACGCACGTGACCTTGCTCTGCGAAGAGCAGGAGTTCTCCGAGCTCGACCATGGGCCGAGCCTGTATGGCGTGGTGGCCCGGGAAATCATCGCCCAACGGCGAAATGCGGGCCAGTATCGGTGCTACATCACCGACCTGGATGTTTCCGGGTTGCCCGATGGCCGCCAAGCCACGACGCAGGTCTACCTGAACTACAAGCGGACACTTGAGCAGGCCTTGAATGAGGGGCTACGGCAGGTGCTGGCGAGCCAGGCTTAGGCACTGGCCGCGCCAGCGGTGCGTTGCAAGCACTAAAGGTCGAAATCGCCCGCCGCTTCCGGCTGGTACTCGACTTCCAGCAACTCCAGCTTGAGGGTCTTGCCCCCTGGCGCCGGCCAGTCGATCTGCTCACCCACCGACAACCCGAGCAAGGCACAGCCGATGGGCGCCAGGACCGAGACCTTGCCGTCTGGCCCGGCATCCTTGGGGTAGACCAAGGTCAGGTGGTAGTCCTTGCCACTGGCTTGCTCGCGGCAATGCACGCGCGAATTCATGGTCACCACACCTGCCGGTACCTCATCATGACCTACCACCTGCTCGGCACGGTCGAGCTCGCCGCTGAGCGCGAGCACGCCAGGGGTACTTTCGTCGAGGCTATCGAGCAGACGCTCCAGACGTTGTACATCCAAACGGGTGAGGATAAGGGAAGGCTTGGTGCTCATGATCCAGTCAGACTCCTTTGAACAGGCAGTTTTTCGATGCACAGATAAAGCGAAACCCCGCCCTGAGCGCGTAGTGCTGTTCACTTGAGATTGTTGGGGCTGCTGTGCAGCCCTAAGTGACCAGCATTACGCCCAAAGGCGGGGTTTTCGAATGCTTTGGCGTCATCGACGCAAGCCCCGACACTACCACAGCGGGGCAAATACTCAAGCCCTTGCTATCAGTGTGCCTTACGGTCGCGAAGCGCAGTGGCCTCACGGCAGATCTGCCGACGGCGCTCGTCATCGGCAGAGCGCCATTCGCGGATATGTTCCACATGCCGATGACAGCCGGTGCACACGCGCTGCTCGTCAAGGCGGCAGATGCTGATGCACGGCGATGGCACCGCTGGGCTGACGTTGCTGTAAAGCGGCTTGGGGGGCCGAACGGGTGCATTGCTCATGTCAGATGTCGTCGAAATCCAGCTTTTCGCCGGCTCGCTCCCACACGATGCGCTCAAGCATTTCACCTAGCAGCTCTTCGCTCTTCTCGCACACCCACTTGCCGCTCTCTTCGTCATAGTCGAAGTGGAAGCCGCCTGACCGATCGGCCAGCCACAGCTGGCGCAAAGGCTCCTGGCGGCTGAAGATCAGCTGGGCTCCACCTTCGAACTTGACGGTAAGCACCCCAGCGGAGTTCTCCATGTCCAGATCCAGCCCGCTTTCGTCGAACAGGTCTTCCAGCGCCTGCTGGGTAGCGTCGACCAGATCATGGAAACGCGCTTCACTCAAACTCATTGCAGGAACCTCGAAATTGGCGGCGTGACAGGCAAGCCGGGCACGATACGGGCGCTGGCCGATGAATGCAAAGGTTTAGCCAGGGTCCTTGCAGGCCACTTCGCTCGCAATGCAGCCCTGACGGCAAACAGGTGCAGGTCGGCACCAAGGATAGCCTGCCCGGCGGGCCGGTACTTGCATAGGCAAGCCGCCGGTCGCTCGGTATACTCGGGCTCAATACTGCATTTTTCTAAGGATTTCATCCATGAAGCGCCTGATTTCCTCCCTCGCGGCGCTGGTCGCTGTTGCCTGCCTCGTTTCTGCATGCGGCCAGAAAGGCCCGCTGTACCTGCCCGATGACGGCAAGGACCGCAAAGACGCCCACTCGGCGCACCAGCACCAGACCAAAGCCAAGTCAGCACAGACCGAGGAGCAGCAAGACACGCTGCAGTCCGAGCCTGAGCAGTCGCCTGAGCAATAAGGGAATCGGATGAACGTCTTCAATTACCGCGACGGTGAACTGTTCGCGGAAGGGGTGTCCCTGTCGGCGATCGCCGAGCGGCACGGTACCCCCACCTACGTGTATTCGCGTGCCCATATCGAGGCCCAGTACCGCAGCTACACCGATGCCTTGCAAGGGTGTGAACACCTGGTCTGCTTCGCGGTGAAAGCCAACTCCAACCTGGGCGTGCTCAATGTACTGGCGCGCATGGGTGCAGGCTTCGACATCGTTTCAGGCGGCGAACTCGAGCGCGTGTTGGCTGCTGGCGGGCGCGCCGACCGCGTGGTGTTTTCCGGCGTGGGCAAAACCCGCGAAGACATGCGTCGTGCGCTTGAAGTGGGCGTGCATTGCTTTAACGTCGAGTCCACCGACGAGCTGGAGCGCTTGCAGCAGGTGGCCGCCGAAATGGGCAAGGTCGCGCCCGTCTCGCTGCGGGTCAACCCGGACGTGGATGCAGGTACCCACCCGTACATTTCCACCGGGCTCAAGGAAAACAAGTTCGGCATCGCCATCGCCGATGCAGAGGCCATCTACGTGCGGGCCGCTCAGCTGCCCAACCTGGACGTAGTCGGGGTCGATTGCCATATCGGTTCGCAGCTGACCACCGTGGAGCCCTTCCTCGATGCGCTGGACCGCTTGCTGGTACTGGTCGACCGCCTGGCAGAGTGCGGCATCCACCTGCGCCACCTGGACCTGGGCGGCGGGGTCGGCGTGCGCTACCGCGACGAAGAACCACCGCTGGTAGCCGATTACATCCAGGCCATTCGCGCGCGCCTGGGCGATCGGGACCTGGCACTGGTGTTCGAGCCGGGGCGCTATATCGTGGCCAACGCTGGCGTGCTGCTGACCCGTGTGGAGTACCTCAAGCACACCGAACACAAGGACTTCGCCATCATCGATGCGGCCATGAACGACTTGATTCGCCCAGCCCTGTACCAGGCCTGGATGGGCATCTGTGCAGTCAAGCCGCGTGAGGGCGAAGGTCGTCCGTATGACCTGGTCGGTCCGATCTGCGAAACCGGCGATTTCCTGGGCAAGGACCGAGTCCTGAACCTTGCCGAAGGTGACCTGCTGGCCGTTCAGTCAGCAGGCGCCTATGGTTTCGTGATGAGCTCCAACTACAACACCCGTGGCCGTTGCGCGGAAATACTGGTCGACGGCGACCAGGCTTTCGAAGTACGCCGCCGCGAAACCATCGCCGAATTGTACGCTGGCGAAAGCCTGCTGCCGGAGTAAGCCCATGCTGCTGCGTTTTACCAAGATGCATGGGCTGGGCAACGACTTCATGGTCCTGGACCTGGTAAGCCAGCATGCCCACATCCAGCCCAAGCATGCCAAGCAGTGGGGCGATCGCCACACGGGCATCGGCTTCGACCAGTTGCTGATCGTCGAGGCGCCGAACAACCCGGAAGTCGATTTCCGCTACCGTATCTTCAATGCCGACGGCTCCGAAGTTGAACAGTGTGGCAATGGTGCACGCTGCTTTGCGCGGTTCGTGCTCGACAAGCGCCTGACCGCCAAGAAGCGCATACGTGTGGAAACCAAGGGCGGCATCATCGTGCTGGACGTGCAGAACGACGGCCAGGTCAGTGTCGACATGGGTCCGCCACGCTTCGTCCCTGCCGACATCCCGTTCGTCGCCGACGCGCAGTCGGTGAGCTACCCGCTGGAGGTGGACGGTCAGGTGCATTCGATTGCCGCGGTGTCCATGGGCAACCCTCACGCCGTACTGCGCGTGGAGGACGTGGTCAGTGCCCCTGTGCATCAGCTGGGGCCGAAGATCGAAAACCACCCGCGCTTCCCCCAGCGCGTCAATGCCGGCTTCCTGCAGGTCATTGACCGCCACCGCGCCAACTTGCGCGTGTGGGAGCGCGGTGCTGGGGAAACCCAGGCTTGTGGTACCGGGGCCTGTGCAGCTGCCGTGGCTGCCATCAGCCAGGGCTGGATGGACTCGCCCGTCTCCCTTGACCTGCCGGGCGGGCGCTTGCATATCGAGTGGGCCGGGCCAGGCAAGCCGGTGGTGATGACCGGCCCAGCCGTACGCGTCTACGAAGGACAGGTTCGATTTTAAGCGAGTAACCGTCATGACCGATCACCCCAAGGATATACCCCAGCAGGCCGCTGAGCTCGATGCCGAAGCGGTGGTCGCTTACCTGCGTGCTCATCCGACCTTCTTCACCGAGCATGATGAGTTGCTGGTCGAGCAGCACATTCCACACCAGCGCGGCGACAGTGTTTCCCTGGTCGAGCGCCAGCTCAAGTTGCTGCGCGACCGCAACATCGAGATGCGCCACCGCCTTTCGCAGTTGATGGACGTGGCCCGTGACAACGATCGGTTGTTCGACAAGACCAGACGCCTGATCCTGGACTTGCTCGACGCCACCACGTTGGAAGACGTGGTGATGGTCGTCGAAGACAGCCTGCGTCAGGAGTTCCAGGTGCCTTTCGTCAGCCTGATCCTGTTTGGCGACAACGTGGCGCCCGTGGGGCGCTGGGTCAGCAACGCCGAAGCCCAGCAAGCGATCGGCCCGCTGCTCGGTAGCGGCAAGACCGTCAGCGGCAGCCTGCGTGAGCACGAGCTGGCGTTTCTGTTCGGTGAGGAGCAACGCCGCGACGTAGGCTCCAGCGCAGTGGCGACCCTGGAGCACCAGGGGCTGCATGGTGTGCTGGCCATTGGTAGCCGCGACCCGCAGCATTACAAGAGCAGTGTCGGCACGCTGTTCCTGAGCTATATCGCCGAGGTGCTGGGCCGTGTGGTCCCCCGCGTCAGCCAAAGCCTGCGCCCGGTGCGCTGATGGAACGCCAGCTGGAGGCTTACTGCGCACACCTGCGCAATGAGCGCCAGGTTTCCGAGCACACGCTTGTGGGCTACCGTCGGGACCTGGAGAAGGTCATGGCCTACTGCAGCGAGCAAGCTATCGGGGGCTGGCAAGCCTTGCAGATTCAGCACCTGCGCCAGTTGATCGCGCGCCAGCATCACCAGGGCCAGTCTTCGCGCAGTCTGTCCAGGCTGCTATCGGCGGTGCGAGGGCTGTACCGTTACCTCAACCGCGAAAAGATCTGCCAGCACGATCCTGCCAATGGCCTGAGCGCCCCCAAGGGGGAGCGTCGATTGCCCAAGGTGCTCGACACCGACCGTGCCTTGCAACTGCTCGATGGCGGCGTGGACGATGATTTCATTGCCCTGCGCGATCAAGCCATCCTCGAATTGTTCTACTCCTCAGGCCTGCGCCTTTCGGAGCTGACCAACCTTGACCTCGACCATGTAGACCTGGCCGGTGGCCTGGTACAGGTGCTGGGCAAAGGCGGCAAAGCCCGCGTGCTGCCGGTAGGGCGCAAGGCGCGGGAGGCGCTGCAGGCGTGGTACCGCGTGCGTGGCGCCGGCAACCCCAGGGATCGCGCCGTATTCATCACTCGGCAAGGCAATCGCATCAGCCCACGCGCCGTGCAACAGCGGGTCAGGGTGGCCGGAGAACGCGAGCTGGGCCAGCACTTGCATCCGCACATGCTTCGCCATTCCTTCGCCAGCCACGTGCTGGAATCGTCCCAGGACTTGCGCGCTGTACAGGAAATGCTCGGACACGCCGACATCGGCACGACGCAAATCTATACGCACCTGGATTTCCAGCACCTGGCAACGGTGTACGACAGCGCCCATCCCAGGGCCAAACGCAGCAAAGGCACCGACTGATGAACATCAAGCTGATCACCTTCGACCTCGACGATACGCTGTGGGACACAGCGCCGGTCATTGCCAGTGCCGAGGTTGTGCTGCGCGACTGGCTGCAAGCCAATGCCCCGTTGCTGGGCGACGTGCCTGTCGAACATCTGTTCGCCATCCGTGAACGGATCGTCCTGGCAGAACCCGAGCTCAAGCACCGCATCAGCGCCTTACGCCGCCGCGTGCTGACCTGCGCCCTCGAAGAGGTCGGCTACGGCCAGACGCAGGCGCAACAATTGGCCGAACAGGGGTTCGAGGTGTTCTTGCAGGCCAGGCACAAGGTCGAGATTTTCCCGGAAGTCCAGCCGATGCTGGAATTGCTGAGCCAGCATTACGCCCTGGGCGTCATCACCAATGGTAATGCCGATGTCAGCCGGCTGGGGCTGGCCGACTATTTCCGCTTCGCCTTGTGCGCAGAGGACCTGGGTATCGGCAAGCCCGACCCTGCCCCATTTGAAGAGGCCCTGCGGCGCAGCGGCGTGCCTGCCAGCGAAGCGGTGCACGTCGGCGATCATCCTCGCGATGACATTGCCGGTGCCCAGCGCGCCGGGCTGCGCGCTGTCTGGTTCAACCCCCAGGCCAAGGCGTGGGCCGGTGAACAAGCGCCGGATGCCGAAATTCAGCGCCTGTCACACCTGCACGAAGTGCTTGTCCGCTGGCAATGACCTCACCGACAGCTCCTCCCCGCGCAAGCCAGGCATAAAAAACCCGCAGCGACGGCGGGTTTTTCGAGGGCATCGCTTAGATAGGGCGACTGCCGTATTTGTTGTCCGGCTTCTTGGGTGGGTCGGCGACCACGTTGGCCTCGACTTCCTGAACCTTGCCGCCACGCGACAGGAACTCTTCCATGGCCTTGGCCAGGGCATCGCGCTCCTTTTGCTTGGCTTCCAGGCTGGGCATCTCGTCTACCGAGACAGCCGCCTTGGATTTGCCCTTGGCAGCGGGTGCAGGACTGCTGTCGTCGTCGCCAGCGTCTTCTGCAACATCATCGGCAGCCGCTTCCAGGCCGTCATCAGCCTCGTCTTCATCACCGACCTCGAGGTCATCATTTTCCAGATCGTCGTCGCTCATGTTCTACCTCATGACGTGCAAAAGCAGGTTAGTTAGAGACCATTGCAGCCGTAGACCGGCAGCTCTTGGTGAAAATTCAACTGGCCGTGGGTTCGACCTCGGCCTTTGGGCCAACACATCTGACGGACGGCTGTACCCTGGTGGGCCTGCACGTGGCAGTGCCGCACAAAACCTGTGACCCTGCTGGGCCACGCGCTTTTTTAGCAAGCCTGGCAAAGGCAGGCAGGGGTGATGAATGCATGATCCAACACCCTTCGGCGCGCATTCTAGCGCGCTCGCAGAAAAAGCAAAGCGCCATGAATGCCCCAACTTTTGTAAGTTTTGTACCCGTGTCACAAACAGGCGGGATAAACCGTTTGCGCGCCTGAAAATACTGGGCAAGTGATCAAAAAAAGGCAGCAGGTGAGCCACATGCCAGCCCATGCCCCGGACGCCTGCCCAGGCCGACCCCAACCACAAGACGAAAAAATGCCCGGCAAGCCGGGCACATTTCTGCAGCTTCGTTGTTACAGGTTGTAGCCGCGTTCGTTGTGCTGCGCCAGATCCAGACCAACGGCTTCTTCTTCTTCGTTGACCCGAAGCCCCATCACCAGGTCCAGGACCTTGAGGATGATGTAGGTGACGATGGCGGTGTAGGCCACGGTGAAAATCACGCCCTTGGCCTGCACCCAGACCTGCATGCCGATATCGGTGACCGCGCCGAAGCCGCCCAGCGCCGGGGCTGCGAACACACCGGTCAGAATGGCGCCGACAATACCGCCGATGCCGTGTACGCCAAATGCGTCCAGGGAGTCGTCGTAGCCGAGCTTGCGCTTGAGGCTGGTGGCGCAGAAGTAGCAGATCACGCCCGATGCCAGGCCGATGACCAGGGCGCCCATCGGCCCCACCGTGCCCGCTGCCGGCGTAATGGCGACCAGGCCCGCGACCACGCCCGATGCGATACCCAGCGCACTGGGCTTACCGTGACCGATCCATTCGGCGAACATCCAGCCCAACGCCGCAGCAGCCGTGGCGATCTGGGTGACCAGCATGGCCATGCCTGCAGTGCCGTTGGCCGCAGCCGCCGAACCCGCGTTGAAACCGAACCAGCCGATCCACAGCATGGCCGCGCCCATCAGCGTGTAGCCCAAGTTGTGCGGTGCCATGGGTGTGGTCGGGTAGCCTTTGCGCTTGCCCAGCACCAGGCAGCAGACCAGGCCTGCGATACCGGCATTGATGTGCACGACGGTGCCACCCGCGAAGTCCAACACGCCCCAGTCCCACATCAGGGCACCGTCACCGCTCCACACCATATGGGCGATCGGCGCATAGACGAGGGTGAACCAGATGCCCATGAACACCAGCATGGCCGAAAACTTCATGCGCTCGGCGAAGGCGCCCACGATCAAGGCCGGTGTGATGATGGCGAACGTCATCTGGAAGGTGATGAACACCGCTTCGGGGAACAGCGCCGTGGCCGAGGTCAGGCTGTCAGGCGTCACGCCGCTGAGAAATGCCTTGGAGAAGCCGCCGACGAAGGAATTGAAGTTGAGAACGCCCTTCTCCATACCGGTGGTATCGAAGGCCATGCTGTACCCGTAGACGACCCAGAGAATGCTCATCAAGCCAGTGATGGCGAAGCACTGCATCATCACCGACAACACGTTTTTCGAGCGCACCATGCCGCCATAGAACAGCGCCAGGCCTGGGATGGTCATGAACAGCACGAGCGCCGTGGCGGTGAGCATCCAGGCGGTGTCGCCGGAGTTGAGTGCTGGCGCGGCCTCCTCTGCAAGGGCAAGCCCTGGCATGACGAAGGACAATAGGGCTCCTAGCCCTGCGATCTTACGCAGAGTCATATTGTTTTCTCCTGGGGCGTTGGGTTTGGTGAGGCTTGTGTTGCTGCTTAGATCGCGTCGGTATCGGTCTCGCCGGTACGGATGCGGATCGCCTGCTCCAGATTCACCACGAAGATCTTGCCGTCACCGATCTTGCCGGTGTTGGCAGCCTTGGTGATGGCCTCGATTACCCGATCCAGGTCTTTGTCATCGATGGCAACATCGATCTTCACCTTGGGCAGGAAATCGACCACGTATTCGGCACCGCGATACAGTTCGGTGTGACCCTTTTGACGCCCGAAGCCTTTGACTTCGGTGACGGTGATGCCCTGCACGCCGATTTCCGACAGTGACTCGCGCACGTCGTCCAGCTTGAACGGCTTGATGATGGCTGTGACTAGCTTCATGAAACTCTCTCCCGATTTGGTGGACTTGCCCCAGGAAAACAAACCCGTCTCAAGTCTAAGCGCAGCGGTTGCCTTTTGTAACGCGTCGTCGGCATGCGCACTGCCTGGTCACAAGGAACTGCATCAGTGCATGGCTCGCTTAGCACTTTGCAGAAACCTTGCCAGGTCTGTGAAAGCCAGCAAAATCAGACCTTTGGGCTCACTGCACGGCATTCGCCTATCACCAGCACCCAGCCTGTGCACTCATACGGTGCGAGGCCGACACTGCCGTTGCGCGAAAAATGTGCAACGCCGCCTTGTCATTGGAGGCATCGGGGTGCGTGGTACACTGGCCGCCATTTCCCGACACCGGTGGACACCTTCATGCTCGCGCCCAAAGCCCTTCTCGATGCCCTGAGCGACCAGGCCTCGCGCCTGTTCAGCAGCGACAACACCCAGCCTCGGGCTGAGCTGGAAAGCCAGTTCAAGGCTCTGATGCAGGGCGCTTTGAGCAAGCTCGACGTGGTCAGCCGCGAGGAATTCGACAGTCAGATGGTGGTGCTGGCACGCACCCGGGCTCGCCTGGAGGCGCTGGAGAAACAAGTCGCCGAACTCGAAGCGCGCCTGGAAGCTAAACGCTGACACCCAGGCTGAGTGAATTAGCCTCTTATCAGGTTTCAGCGCGCTTCAAGCCTGCGGGCCGGTCGATCCAGGCCAGGTTTGGGCGGCAGTTCGCTGGGGCGTAGGGTGCCCCGGAACAATGCAGCACCGTATTGCGTGAACAGCGTGCGTACCCTGTTATGCGAATTGAGGACTTCGGCGTGAATGTCTTCGATCGCAGTGTCGCCAGGTCGCAGGCTCGCCGCGTGGGTCACCCACTCGATGGCTGCGTAGCGGCTTTGCCTGCGTGTACCTTGCCCCTGCATCCAGGCAAGCCCCAGCTCGGCACTGGCACGCGCCGCAATAGCGCTGTCCGGGTGTTCCACCAGGCTGAGCAAGTAGGCGACCGCCTCGGCTCGCTCACGCGGCTGGCCAAACTGGCGCAGCAATATGCCCAGGTGCAACCGTGCACAGGCATTGGTCTGAGCATTTCCTAGGGCGTCTATCAACAGGCACCTGACCTCGAGCATCTTGTCTCGATCACCAAGGTTCGTCCCCCCTTGCATCTGCTGGCAGGCCAACCGGTATTTGGCTTGGCGACTGCCCATCTGGACGGCGCGCAGCAACCATTGCTCAGCCACTTCACGGTCCAGGTATCGCCCAGGGGTATCGTTCCACTCGCCCTGGTGCAGTTCAAACAGGCTCAACGCCGCACCTGACAGGGCTTGCTCGGCGCCGCCCTGAAGCAAAAAGTAGGCGACTTCATGCCGACCGTAGGACCAGAGCAAGCGGGCCAGTTCCAGGATCTTCAAGCCCGGCGCCTGGCCCGCCCGCTGGCGCTTGATCGCAATCGTCAGCCAGCGCTTGGCTTGATCGCCGCTGCGCGCCAGGCCCCACAAGCCACAGTGATGACCCGCGGCCCGCAGCGCGCAGGCAGCGGCGTGGGAGCGGCCATCGCTCAGGCGAAGGATCGCGGTATTGAGCAACGCCTGCTCGTGCGCGGGCGTGCTCGTCAAAGCCGTGATGACCAAATGCCGAAGCGGCGGTCCCAGCGCCTGAACGCCGCCCAGGTCGGCGGGGCATGCAAGGCTCTGGGTAAAATCGGCCAGTGCCTGGTCGTGATCGCGCAAAACGCTCGCCTGCAATGCACCGCGCCAGGCGAGCATTACGGCAGTCTCCCTGGGCCGCAATGGGCGCACAGCCCAGTCTTCGAACAACTGCTGGTACTCTGCTACGGCGCGTGGGCGCTCGGTACTGGGGAGTTTCAAGCGTGCCTCGACGGCCATCCATCGCAGCGCATTGCGCAACGGCTCGCTCCAGCCTTGGCAGGACGGCATGTTGACCAACCGTTCGACGGACTCGACTTGCCCACGTCGGTCCTGCAACAGATACAACGCATGGGCCTTGATGGCCTCGAAGCAGCCCGGCCGTGCGGCCAATGCCTGTCTCAGCCAATAGGCCTGCGGTTCCTGGCGCTCGGTGCGCGGCGCGAGCCCATCGGGCAACATCCGAGGCAGCTCGGCCAAGGGCATCACCCCATGCCTGACCAAATACGGCGCCGCAGCCTCCTGCACCTCTACATCCGCACGTGCACTGGGCCTGAAGCGGGCAGGCTGCTCATTGAACAGCTCCATCAGCCAGCCCGGCTCGCGGAACCTGGCACTGAGCAACTGCAAGCCTATGGCGGCCGCAACCGGTCGCTCCGAACGGGCCAGGGCTTTGAGTAAATGGGCAGTGGCGGTTTCGCACATTTGCTCTATCGCCAGCCAGCGTGCCGGTGTGCGGGCGCCGCCCTGGTCCACCTGGCAGGCACGGTTGAGGCAATAGAAGCCCATGACCACCTGCGGGTGATAGGCCCTGGGGCAGGCATCGATCCAGGCCCGAAGGACCTGACTCAGCGCCCTGTCCCCCTGGTCCGGGTCGATCAGCAGATGGCTCTCGACAGCTGAGAGGTAAGCTGGGAACTCACCCGGAGGGGCTTGGTGCCAGCGAGCCTCCAGGGAATCGAAATAGCGGTTGAGCTCGACGAACGCATTGGTCTGAACCAGTTCGCGAATAACCTCACGGGTGTGGGTGAGCGTTTGCACAGCGCAATACCTCAAGTCCATTTCAAGGTCGAAGCGGTGCCATCCCATGGCATCGGTTGTTTGCTCGAACAACACTAAGCCAAAGAAGGTCGCTGCGCAAAGCTATTGGATCCATTTCCAGACGCTACTTAGGTGGAAATGATCAGAAGCACACTGGTACCCCCACCGCCGTCCTGGCTCGCTATGCTTGGTCCATCCGCAGGAAGCGGTCTTGGCAGCGAATGGAGCGCCCATGTCTTTAGCCCTTGTCCACAGCCGCGCCCAGGTAGGCGTGCAGGCCCCGGCCGTCAGCGTCGAAACCCACTTGGCCAATGGCTTGCCTCATCTCACATTGGTCGGTTTGCCCGAAACCACGGTCAAGGAAAGCAAGGACCGCGTGCGCAGTGCCATCGTCAACAGTGGCCTGAATTACCCAGCGCGGCGCATCACGCAAAACCTCGCACCCGCCGACCTGCCCAAGGACGGTGGCCGCTATGACCTGGCCATCGCCTTGGGCATCCTGGCGGCCGACGCCCAGGTGCCCGTTGCCGCCCTGACCGAGCTCGAATGCCTGGGCGAGCTGGCGCTGTCGGGTACGTTGCGGCCGGTGCAGGGCGTCTTGCCCGCAGCACTCGCCGCACGCGAGGCTGGCCGAGCGCTGGTAGTACCCCGTGAAAATGCCGAGGAAGCCAGCCTTGCCAGCGGTTTGGTGGTGTATGCCGTCGGCCATCTATTGGAGCTGGTGGCCCACCTGAACGGGCAGGTACCGCTACCTGCCTATGCCGCCAATGGCTTGCTCCTGGACCCTCGCCCCTATCCCGACCTGAGCGAGGTGCAGGGGCAACTGGCCGCCAAACGCGCGCTGCTACTGGCCGCTGCCGGGGCGCACAACCTGCTCTTCACCGGGCCGCCGGGCACTGGCAAAACCTTGTTGGCCAGCCGCCTGCCGGGCCTGCTGCCACCGCTGGATGAGCATGAAGCCCTGGAAGTCGCCGCCATCCAGTCGGTCAGCGGCCACACCCCGCTGAGCAGCTGGCCACAGCGACCGTTTCGCCATCCTCACCATTCCGCCTCCGGGCCTGCGCTGGTGGGTGGCGGAAGCCGGCCGCAGCCCGGGGAAATCACCTTGGCCCACCACGGGGTGCTGTTTCTGGACGAGTTGCCCGAATTCGAGCGCCGGGTACTTGAAGTGCTGCGTGAACCCTTGGAGACGGGAAGGTAGTATTCTCACACTTCCAGATCCATCGCAGGACGCCCGAAATGCCCACCGCATACGCATACATACGTTATTCATCCAAGGCCCAAGGTGAAGCCGGTAAGGACTCGGTTGACCGCCAGATGGCGTCGATTCAGGCCATTACGAAGCATCATGACATTGAGCTACTCCCAAAAAATATCTTTTCAGATACGGGCGTATCAGCTCATGATGGAAGCAATAAAAAGAAAGGTAAACTCAAAGACCTAATTGATATGATAAATGACGTTCATATCAAACCGGGTGATTATATTTTTGTTGAGAGTATCGACCGTTTAAGTCGCCAGAGGTTGCT